>NZ_JBHWCL010000055.1:43706-52153 GCF_042735125.1 Kitasatospora sp. NPDC059599
CAATGGCGTGGGGGGGGAGGACTACGCCGGGGGCGGGGGGGCCCCCCCCGACGGCGCCCGGCGCTGTGGGGGGGTCGGGTCCTTGGCGCGGGCCCCCCCCCCCCACTCCCGCGCTCCCGTCTCCGTCCCCCAGTCCGCCTCCCCGGTGTCAGTGCCGCCTGCTTCACTGGCGACAGACGTGGGACGGCCGGGACGAGGGGTGGCTTCGATGGGTGTGCTGACCGACTACTTCCGGGCGCCCGATGCGGCCGCGGTCGTCCGCGCCCTGCAGCTCACGGGCGGCGGACGACCCGACTTCGACGACGGCACCGGGTCCGGTTCCGGGGCTGGGTCCGGTTCCGGGTCCGGCTTCGACGGGGTCGCGGCGAAGCGGGTCGATCCGGCCATCGTGCTGGGCCGGCTCGTCGCCGCCGTCCGGCGGGAGGAGTGGCAGCCCGACACGGTCGCGGAGTCGCCGGTCTGGCCGACCACGCCGCAGCCCGGCCCGGGCGGGCCGGTGGGCGAGGACGATCCGTGGGCGAGCGGGCCGTGGGTGACGGAACTGGGCGACGCCGTCCGGGACACGCTCGCCGGGGTGCCCGACGAACGGGTGCCGGAGGTCGTCGGGCAGTGGGCGCTGGCGCAGGAGTGGAACGGCGCCGATCCGTCCGACCTCCTGCCGCTGGCCGAGGAGTTGATAGGCCTCGCCCGCCGGGCGCGCGCGGCGGGCGAGCGGCTGTACTGCTGGATCTGCCTGTAGCGGCGGCCTCAGCCACCGACCGGGGCGGCGCCGGTGGCCGCGAGCGACAGCTCCCACAGGCGGGCGGCCGCGTCCGGATCGACGGCGTACGGGCGGACGCCGCCCTCGTCCATCGGGGTGTCCGGCCCGGCGAGCCGGGCGACCTCGCAGTCCTCCAGGTAGTGGCCGCCGCGGTCGTCGAGGAGGGGCGAGGTGGCGGCCCAGAGACCGGTCGCGGCGCCCTGCGACGGGGTCTTGAAGTCCGCGCCGACCACGGTGCCCCGCTCGTCCACCCAGCCGCGGTCGATCTGTTCCCGGCGGGTCATCTCCCGCTGCAGGCCGGTGATGATCTTTCCCGGGTGCAGCGCGAACGCCCGTACGCCGTCCCCGCGCCCGCACGCGTCGAGGTGCACGGCGAACAGCGCGTTGGCGGTCTTGGCCTGGCCGTACGCCAGCCACCGGTCGTAACCGGTGCGGAAGTGCGGGTCGTGCCAGCGGATGTCGCTCAGGAAGTGCCCGGCGGAGCTGTTGACCACCACGCGGGCACCGTCCGGCGCGGCGGCGAGCAGCGGGTACAGCTCGCAGACGAGGAGGAAGTGCCCGAGGTGGTTGGCGGCGAACTGCCCCTCCCAGCCCGGCCCGACCCGCCGTTCCGGGGTGGCCATCACACCGGCGACCGCCATCAGGAGGTCGACCCGGCCGGTGGTTTCGCGGATCCGCGCAGCCCCGGCACGGACGCCGGCCGGGTCGGCGAGGTCCATGGGGACGATCCGGCACCCCGTCCCCCGGAGCGCGGCACGGGCGGTCTCCGGCCGGCGGGCCGGGACGACGACCCGGGCCCCGGCGGCCGCCAGCGCCCGGGCGGTCTCCAGGCCGAGCCCGGAGTAGCCGCCGGTCACGACGGCGGTCCGGCCGGAGAGGTCGAGGCCGGCCGTGACCTCCTCGGCGGTGCTGGAGAAGGAGAACGGGGAGCCGAGCGGCTGCTGGTGAGTACTGGTCATGCCGATGACGCTAGGAGCTGGAGCGCGGTCCAGATCAAGCCCGGGCGGCGCCCGGAGCGGCCGGTGGCCGCGTTCGACGCCGAGTGGCCCCCGGATCCGCACCGAGCTGCCCGGGTCCGGCGGTTCCCCCGGGACGCGACCGCCCCGGCATGCTCCGGGAGTTGCCGCGCGGGCCACGTCTCCACAGGTCAGAGGGCCGACCACGCGCATCGCCACCACCGGGCCGACGCTACGATCAGCCCGGCTCACGAGGCCCCCGGGTGGTCGGGGGCGAGCCGCTCGAACGGGGGACTCAAGGATGGAATCCGACACGACCGGCACCGCCGACCGGACCGAGGGCAACGACGCCGCCGACGCGGGCAACGATGCCGCCGACACGGGCAGCGACGCCGGCGACGCGGGCAACGACGCCGCCGACACGGGCAGCGACCGGCCGGGCCTCAAGCTGGCGGCCGTGGTGGCGCTGGCCGCCGGTGTCCTGGCCGGTCTGTGGGGGCTGGGGTTCCTCGACACTCCTCCGAAGCCGGAGGACAAGCCCGTCGAGTGCGCCGCCCCCGGGCCCACGGATCAGCCGGGGTACCCGAGCCTGTGCGCCGCGCTCGATCGCCCCGACCTCCCGGCCCTGCTGGGTACGCCCGAGGACCGCGTCACGACCGCGCACCCGGCTCCCCTCGCCTTCGGCAAGGACGTCATGGTGGAGGTGCGGCTGAAGCACACCGTCGTGAGCCTCATGGACAGCAACACCTCGGTCCAGGACATGATCGGCATGCCCCAGTTCTTCGCCAAGCCGGCCACCGTCCTCGGCCACCCCGCCGTGACCTACTCGTCCAGTGCGACGGTGCTGGGCCCCGAGATGAAGTCCGGCCCCGCCACCCGCAACCTCGTCGTCGCCCAGGACCCGAAGGCCCCCGGCGGCCGAGCCTTCGAGTTCGCCGTCTTCCGCCAGGACGGCCTGACCCCCGACGAAGCGGCCCTGAACCGCCTCGCCGAAACGGTACTGCCCACCCTCCCAGGCTGGGTCGCGGCCCCGTAGCCCCCGCGGCGGATCGGCACAGGAGGCCGGTCGGGCCGACCTCTCGCGCCGGAGCGGCCGACGGGCCGAGGACCCGGTGGCGGGACCGGCGACGCCTCGCCCACCTGAATATTTCTCTCCCTGAAATATTCAGGTGGGCGAGGATGTTCCGGTAGACGTCGGCGCGGGAGGTCCGCGCGAGGCTGGAAGGAGTGCAGCGCCGTGCGCGTCGAGATCTGGAGCGACATCAACTGCCCGTGGTGCTACATCGGCAAGGCCCGGTTCGAGCGGGCCCTGGCGGCGTTCCCGCACCGCGAGGAGGTGGAGGTCGTCCACCGCTCCTTCGAGCTGGACCCGCGCGCGCCGCACGAGGCGCGGCCGGTCGTACCGCTGCTCGCCGCCAAGTACGGGATGAGCCTGGAGCAGGCCGAGGCCGCGGAGGCGCGGATCGCCGAGAACGCGCACGCCGAAGGCCTGCCGTACCTGCGCGAGGGGCGCGACGCGGCGAACTCCTTCGACATGCACCGCCTGCTGCACTTCGCCGAGGAGCACGGCCGGCAGGGCCTGCTGCTGGACGCCCTGTACCGGGCGAACTTCGCCGAGGAGCGCTCCGCGTTCGACCCGGGCCGACTGGTCGAACTGGCCGTGGAGGCCGGCCTGGACGGCGGGGCCGCAGCCGCCGTGCTGGCCGATCCGGAGGCGTACGCGGAGGCGGTGCGCGAGGACGAGACCACGGCGAGCGCGATGGGGGCGACGGGCGTGCCGTTCTTCGTCCTGGACCGGCGGCTCGGAGTCTCGGGCGCCCAGCCCGCGGAAACGTTCACCCGCGCGCTGGAGCAGGCCTGGGAGAGCCGGGTCGCGTTGCCGCTGACGCCGCTCACTCCCGAGCGGTGAGGCGCGCGGAGCAGGAAGTCGGCCCCGCCGACTTCCTGCTCCGGGGTGATCAGCGGTCCAGGGAGACGAGGAACTCCGGCCGCAGTCGCCAAGGACTGCCGTCCTCGGTCTCCACCTGGTAGACGGGCCCGACGCGACCGCCGTCGCGGTCGTCACGGTCGATGACGCATCCGAGCACCACGCCCCGGGTGCCCAGGACCTCCGGGCCCAGGTGCCCGAGTTCCGGACGGGGCGGATCCGGGGTGGTCAGTTCCACCCGCTCGCCGTGGGCCAGCGCGGCCTGCTCGGGCCAGGAATTCGTCATACCGAGAGGCTAAGCCGCCGCCACCGGGCGGGTCAGCCCACACCGACCCCGTTGGTCTGGGACAGCGGGAAGCAGCCGGGAGTCTCCTTGGTCAGCGAGATCTCCAGACTCCCCACGGCGTTCGGGTGGAGCCCGTCCTTGGGGGCGGTGTCGAGCAGCAGCAGGCTCTCCCCCGGCGGGATGGCGGCGGGGTGCAGGATCGAGATGCGGCCGTTCGCGGGGTCCAGCGACATCACCGACTCCAGTCGGCTGCTGTCGGTGGCCACCGGGGTGTGGCAGGAGGCCGAGGGCGTCATCACCAGCGCGGGCACGCCCACCGAGCGCAGGGCGTCCTGGAGCCCGGACCACTCGGCACCGATCAGCTGGAAGGAGACGGTGCCGTCCTGGTGGGGGGTCACCGTGTAGGAGGCGGTGGTGAGCTGCACCGCGGTCGAGCCGCCACCGGCCGAGTGCGGGGCGGCGGAGCCGGCCTGCGGCGCGGGGGCCACGCCGGAGGCGCCGCCGTGCGGCATCAGGACGACCGCAGTGGTCGCGGCGGCCAGCCCGAGGCCGGTCGCCACCAGCCTGCGGGTGTAGCGCGGCCGGACCCTGGCGGTGGTGCCCGCGACGGGCAGGCTTTCGGCACGGGCGGCGAGTTCGGCGCCGAGCTTCTGCTGGAAGTGCAGGGGCGTGGTCACGAGGCGGCCTCCAGGAGAACGTTCACGGACGTGCTGGTGGTACTGGTCTGCGGGACGACCTTCTGCAGTGCCTTGCGGGCCCGGTGCAGCCGCACCCGGGCGGTGGCCGCGCTGATGCCCAGCGCCTTGGCCGCCTCACGGACGGCCAGCCCGTCGACGGCCACCAGGTCCAGCACCGCGCGCAGCGGCTCGGACAGGGCGGCGTGCCGAACGGCCAGCCCACGGGCCTCGCGCTCCGCGTCGATGCGCCCCTCGATCGCGGACACGTCCTGGTCGTCCAGCAACCGCTGACCGGCGATCCTGGCCACCGCGTCGCGTTCCCGGACGCTGCCGCGGAAGTGCGAGGCCAGGACGTTGCGGGAGATGCCGTACAGCCAGGCGACGGGCGCGCCGCGCCGGGCGTCGTAACTGTCGGCCTGCTCCAGCGCCGTCAGGAAGATGTCCGCCGTCAGATCGGCTGCCAGGTGGGCACTGTCGGTGCGCCGCGTGACGAAGCCGAGCACGGTGTCGAACTGCTGCCGGTAGAACACGGCGAACGCCGCCGGGTCACGCGAGGGTGGTGCTATCGGGTGCTCCGCTGACACGGATGACTCCTTGGGACGACGAGCACTGCCTTACGTCTCTACTTGGCTCCGGCGGTCCAAGGCGTTACACGCGACCCTTCCGGCGACCCGGGACCTCCTCGACCGGACCAGCCGTCCCACGGACCTCAGTCGTAGAAGAACTGGCGGAGGTCCTCGACGGAACCCGGCCCGAAGAGGAAGCCCTCGGCCCGGGCCACCGCGCGCGGCGGTGGCGGTCCGTCGACGGGCAGCTGCCGCAGCCAGACCTCGCCCTGCTCGCCGACCGCGTAGACGGCGGAGAGCAGTTCGGCCATCCGCGCGGGGCGGGGCGGGAGCACTCCGGCGACAGGACTGAGCTCCCAGTCGCCGGCCCGGGCGGCGAGCCGGAGCACGCCCGCCCAGGTGGCGACGCGCCTGACCCGGGCGCGCAGGGAGAGCTCGACGGACGGGTCCAGGTACCCGAACCCGACGGTCGCGGCGGCGATGTCGTCCATCACCCGGCGCTCGACGGGGGTCCGGACCCAGCGGCCCTCCTGGGCGTCCCCGATGGCGGCGTCCCACCACTCCCAGGCGCCGTGCAGCCGACTCTCGAACGCGTCCATGCAGGTCAGGCTAGTCCCTACGCCCGGAACGGCGGGCACCGAACCGATGCCTGGGCGTGCTCACGACGGGGGTGAGAGCGGGGCCGGTGCGGTGGGCTGGACCCGGCACGAGAACCCGCACCTTCACCCCGCCCTGGACCTCCTGCGGACCTAGCCGGAGCGGGGGTTGAGACGGGCGGCCGACCAGGGGGAGTTACGGCCGGCGGCCTCGCGGTAGGCGATCCGCTGGACGGCGAAGAGCAGGCGGTACAGGTTGAGGGCGGTCTCGGAGTCGTCGGCGGCGAAGCCCAGGTGGTGGATGAAGGTCTCCAGGTCGGGCCAGTCGAAGTCATCGGCGACGGGCGGGGTCACGGGGACGCCGGCGAGGGTGTTGAAGGCCGCGGCGACCGCGTAGTGCGTCGCCGCAAGGGCGTTGGCGACAGCGGGGGTGGGGGTGGGGGTGGGGGTGAGGTCAAACATCGTGGGGCTCTTCTCCGTCGGGCCTTGCAACGTTGAGCGCGGTGACGACGCCCAGGGCGACGGTGGCGAACGCCAGGGCGAGGAGGGCGAGGAAGACGGCGGCGATCAGGAACCGCACGAGCACTCACGGTCCGCGTCGAGGAGGAGGGTGAGGAGGTTCAGGAGGGTCGACGCCGGGGCCGTGTTGAAGCGGACCAGGACGCGGCCATCGAGGGTCCTGTCCGTGGCGGCGGAGGGGAAGACGAGGCCGAACTTCTTGCCGCGTTCGTGGAGTTCGGCCAGCAGGGTGCGAATGTGGGCGTCGGTGTAGGCCCGGACCCGCGGGTCGGTGGGCTGCATGGGGTAACGGCGGCGGTTCACGCGGCGGCCTCCAGCTCGAACCAGACGGCCTTGCCCTGCTTACGGGGGTCGGCACCGAAACGGTGGGTGAGGGCGCGGACGAGGTGCAGGCCCCGGCCCGAGCAGGACAGCGGGTCGGCCGGCGGCCGAGGGTCGCCGGGAAGGACCGGACTGTCGTCGCAGACCGAGACCCGGAGGCACCGCGCGGAGAGCACGAGGGTCACCAGCGGCGCCGGACTCCCGGCGTGGCGCCAGGCATTGACGAAGAGTTCGTGGAGCGCCAGCTCGGCGTCCCCGATGAGGGAGGCCGACCACCCGGCAGCGGTGAGAAGGTCGGAGAGCTCAGCCCGAGCGGTGGACCAGTCGGGCGGGTTGCAGGCACGCATGAGACCCCCAGGGAAAGGGAGAGACGGTGATCAGACGGAGGGTCACCGTGAGCGAGACCTGGTGAGGCTGCTCTGCGGTGCGAAAACAGGCGTTACTGACACTCCGTCATGTGATCGGTGCAACACTGAGAGTAGGGCAATACGTCTCACGACTGCAACCTAATCGCGAAGAAGACTCCTCAGGCCTGGATCGGCTCACTCGTGTGGGTGGAGACTGGGCCGACACGGAAGGAAACCCCCTTGGCTCTCAGGACCCAAATCAGCGAGCGGCAGCGGCGATTCGGCAGTGAGCTGAGGCGACTGCGCGAGGCGGCCGGCCTTGCGGTCAAAGATGCCGGTGCCCTCATCGGCATCGGCGGTCCCCAGCTCAGCCACATTGAGGCGGCTCGCACCCGGCTGGATCCAGAACGACTCACGGTCTTGCTCCGCGGCTATGGATGCAAGGATGAGACCTATGCCGCCCTGCTGCTCGGCCTTGGAGAGAGTGACGGCAAGGGGTGGTGGACGAGCTTCAAGGGGCGAGTCCCGGCTTTGGCTTTGGACCTCGCTGAGTCAGAAGACCGGGCGATCCAGCTCGACACCTACGATCCGCTACACATCCCCGGCATCCTTCAACTGCCCGCCTACACCAAAGCGCTCTACGAGGGCGGATCCGGGAAATGGGACACTGCTACACAGATCCAGTTCCGCATGGAGCGCCAGCGGATCCTGACCGACGACAAGCAGCGGAAGTTCCGCCTTGTCGTTCATGAGGCCGCACTGCGCATGCGATTCGCTGGAGATGACGTCATGCGAGCCCAACTGCTTCATCTGCTCAAGATGGCTGAGCTGCCCAACGTAGATCTCCGGGTGCTGCCGTTCACCGCTCCGAAGAGCCCACCGTTCTCGGGCTCGTTCCTCTTCTGTGATCCCGGCTGTCCTGAACTCTCAACAGTCATCCTGGACGGCCCCAAGCGGGCAGAGCACCTCATCGATCAAGCTGAGCTCTCGGCCTACCGCCAGATGTTCCAGCAGCTCAGCGCTCACGCTCTACCGGCTGCGGACCGCGAGACGGCGTTGCGGGGGCTCCCTAACCGCGACTCATGGGGGCTCCTGCATCATCTTCTCTATCTACTTCAGTCGTGAAAGGCCCATGATGTCCGACCTCTTTTGGCAGAAGTCGTCATACAGCAACGCGGAGGGAGCCAATAACTGCCTTGAGCTCGCAGCCGGAGCTGAGGATGTTCGCCACCTTCGGGAGTCCGAGGATCCCTCCGTCGTCATCACCACCTCGACCGCCAAGCTCCGCGCCTTCATCCTCGGAGCCCAGGCCGGCGAGTTCGACCACCTCATCTGAACCCTGCCCGCTCGCCGACGCGGCGAGCGGGCAGGGTCACTCCCTCAAAGTGTCAAACGCAAAGAACCCCCATCCGGAATCCGGATGGGGGTTCTTCACAAAGGTTGTTCGGCGGCGTCCTACTCTCCCACAGGGTCCCCCCTGCAGTACCATCGG
>NZ_JBHWCL010000056.1:0-52121 GCF_042735125.1 Kitasatospora sp. NPDC059599
GTCGCCGACGGTCCGACCCCCGTGCAGGCCCGTGCGCCGACCGGTCTCAGCGCAACAGCACGCCGAGCAGCTCGGCGATGGTCGGACCGGCGTCGGCCGGGTGCCGCAGCTGCTTGCCGTCCATCACGCTGTAGTGGTTGGCGCGGCCGCGCCGCTCGTGCGTGAGGTAGCCGGCCTGCTCCAGGTCGGCGATGATCCGCTGCACGGCGCGCTCGGTGAGCAGGCACTGAGCGGCGATGTCACGCACCCGGATGCCGGGGTCGCGCGCGATCTGGACGAGGACGCGGGCGTGGTTCGTCAGGAAGGTCCACTGCCGCGCCGTGGCCGGGCCGTTTTCCACGGTTCAAGGATAGGGGCGTCAGACCGTGCCCCGGAGGCGCCGCCGGGGCCGGCCGTCAGGGGCACTCCTCGTGCAGCCCGCAGAGCCAGGCCAGCGCCTGGTGGGCGCCGAGGACGTAGGCGTGGTCCGTTCCCTGGGTCAGGGCCCGGCGCAGTCGTACGGCGGCGGCCTGGCACTCCGTCAGCAGCTGCGCCCGGCAGGGTTCGGCCGTGCCGACGGCGGCGGTGGCGGTGACGGGTGCGGCGATCTGGGCCCCGGCGGCCCACCGGTAGGCCCCCAGCACGCCGTGCTCGAACCCGGTCCACGGCCGGGGGCGCCGGTTGGCCGTGTCGATCGCGGCGAACACCTCGTCCAGCGGGCGCACCCCCACGGCCGGGATCGTCTCGTCACTGGTCATGTGCGCAACCTACGTCCGCCCGGGGCCGCCCGCCCCCGATGACGCCGCCCGGCCCGGTGCGCCAGCCGTCCGGTCCACCCGAGCGGCGGCGGGCCGTCGCGGCGCGGGGCCGGACCGGCGCGGGGCCCGGCGGGTGCGCCCGCCCCCGCCCGGTAGTCTGACCGGGTCGTGCCCGGCCGGTGAGGTGGCCGGGTCGGATGGACGGTGCGGGCCGGCGGCCCGCCGGTGGAGAACCCTGATGACTCGTCGTTTTGACTGCTCGGACGCGTCCGAGCGCGCAGCCGGGCTGCGTGAGGCCGTGGCCGCGGTGCGCCGCGGCGAACTCGTCGTGCTGCCCACGGACACCGTGTACGGGGTGGGTGCGGACGCGTTCGCGCCGGAGGCGGTGGCCCGTCTGCTCGCGGCCAAGGGCCGGGGACGCAACATGCCCTCGCCGGTGCTGGTCGGCTCCCCGGAGGGCCTGGACGGCCTGGTCGAGGTGACGTCGCGCGCCCGGGACCTGGTGGCCGCGTTCTGGCCGGGCGGGCTGACCGTGGTCGCCCGTCACCTGGCGTCGGTCGAGCTGGACCTCGGCGAGACCGGCGGCACGGTCGCGGTCCGGATGCCCGCGCACCCGGTCGCCATCGAACTCCTCGGCGCCACCGGTCCGTTGGCGGTCTCCAGCGCCAACCTGACCGGGCACGACTCCCCGCAGGACTGCGACGCCGCCCAGGGCATGCTGGGCGACTCGGTGGCCGTCTACCTCGACGGCGGCCCGACCGCCGCCGCCGTGCCGTCCTCGATCGTCGACGTCACCGGCGAGGTGCCCGTCCTGCTGCGTGCGGGCGCGATCAGCGCCGAGCGGCTGCGCGAGGTCGTCCCCGACCTGCGGGAGCGCTGAGCCTCCCGGTCGGCGCGCGGCGGCTGATCCCGCCCGCGCCCGCGCCCGCGCCCGGGCCCCGGCCGTCCGGCGGCCGGTCAGTCGTCCGAGAGCAGTCGGATGAGCGCGGACTCGACGTCCAGGTGCTCGGACTCGGATCCGGCGGGCACCAGGGTGAAGGACTCCGAGAGGAAGGCCGTGACGTCCTCCTCCTGGGCGCTGAGGACGGCCTCGCCGGTGGGCCCGCGCAGGGTGATGAGCACCTGGCCGTCATGCCCCGGGCTCACCCGGACGTCACCGCTGCCGGCAGGGGCGTGCCGGCCCTCGTTCAGCAGTTCGCGGCTGAAGTACCAGCACACCCCGGCGTCCACGGCCACGCACTCGCACGGGGCCAGCGGGAACGCCAGGCAGGCCGCGTACGGCAGGTCCGGATCGAACCGCAGCTCAGCGACGACCGGCACGTCGGGCAGTGGGCTGTCGGGGAAGGTGACGGGCACCGAGTGGACGGGCATCTGCATCGAACGACCCTCCTGAGGTCCTGACGCCGGCCCCGCGCGGGCCGGCGCCCCTGTTCGGCGCCTACCCGGCACCCCCCTGCGCAGTCCGCGGTCGTGGAACTTCCACAACTTCCCCGCACACCGGCGTGCATCACCCGGCGCGGAGCGTGCCGACGGGCGCGTCGGCAGTGGCAGTGGCAGTGGCAGTGGCAGTGGCACCGGCAGTGGGCGGTCAGGAGCCGCAGAGCCTCCCGAGCTGCGCCGAGTCCGCGTCGATGTCCGTGATCACCGGGTCGGGGTCGGCCATGACCATGCCGTTCAACCGGAAGCCCAGCTCCTGGAACTCGGCGGCCAGGCGGCGGATCGTCGCGCCGACCGCGCCCTGTGCGTCCAGGCCGGCGCCCATCAGGTCCTGGTAGGCCTGGCCGGCCGCGGCCGCCCGGCTGCCGCGGCTGCTCCCGGCGTTGCGGCGGTACGCGGCCAGCGCCGCCTCCGCCGCGTCGCAGCCGCCGGGCCGGACCGCCGGGAGCGGCGGCTGGGAGACGGGGTCGGGGGTAGGGCTCCGGACCGGTGTCGGGCTCGGTGCCGGGGAGGGGGTGTCGGGCTCCGGTGACGCGGTGGGCGTCGGGACCGGGGACGGGACCGGTGTCGGGCTCGGGTCCGGCCGGGGTGCCGGGGCGGGGAGCGGGTCCGGTGGCGTCGGGTCCGTGGTGGTGGCCACCGGGGTGGCCGGGGGCGGCGCCGGTGCGTCCGGCGGCATCAGGTAGGCGACGAGGGCCACGACCGCGGCCACCGCGCCCGCGATCGCCCCCACCGCTCCCCAGTCCGGGCGCGGGGTCCGCCCGGGGCCCGGGCCGGGCGGCCGCGCGGGTGGCTCCGTCGTTTCGCTGTCCGTCATGTCCTCATCGTGGGGCGCCGCTCCGGGCCTCGTCCAGGACACCGCGCGCTGACCTTCCTGAACCCGAACTCCTGCTCGTGCCGGGTCCGTTCGTCGCGCAGAGGCGCGGCGGCGCACGGTCACGGCGGCGCCGGGGGGCTCAGACGGTGACGGCCGCGGGCCGGGCCAGCCACTCCTTCCAGGACACCTGGTGGCCGATCAGGCAGGGCTCCCGGAACGGCCACTCCTCGGTGATCCAGCGCGGGACGAGCGCGTCCAGTGCCCGCTCCAGCTCGGTGCCCACCCGGTCGTCCACCACCCACCAGGAGATCTCGGCGTCCGCGCCGGCCTTCTGCGGCGGGTCGATGTAGACGCAGCCGAGCAGGGCCGTCTCCGCCTCGTCGAACAGCGCGTAGTTGAACGACTCGTGGGCGGCGATCTCCCGCTCGTGCCGGATCAGGTCGTCGAGGTCCTGCTGGTAGGTCATGGTGGCGGCCGGCCAGCCCCAGGCCTCGCCGTAGACGGACCAGAGGCGCTCCCGGGAGCCCATCACGGCGGGGTAGTCGAGCTCGGTGTCCGTCCCGGCGATCGGGCGCAGGTGGTGGCCGCCGCCGGGGAGCGGCACGTGGACGGGGTGGACGAAATCGGCAGGCAACCAAGTCATGGGGCCGGAGACTAGCCCAGCGGGGCCGTCGCCCGCCGCGAATATCGTGACGTGCACGAGCGGCCGGGGTGACGCCGGGTCGGCCGCCGGGGCATCATCGCCGGATGACGACGATCAGGACCAGGTGGGGGCGCCTCGGGATGCCGGCGGTGGCGGCCCTGGCCGTACTGGCGGCGGGGTGCGGGACGGAGCACGTGGACGCGCCCGGCGGGGCGGGCGCGCCGCCGACGACGAGCGCGGGCGCGGTGCCCGGCGGGGCGGCCGACTTCCCCTGTCCCGGGGAGACCCCGACCAGGACCCCGGCGCCGAGCACGAGCAGCGCCGCCCCGACCGGCCCGCCCCTCGACCACTACGCCGAGAACCACGCCTTCAAGGCGCCGCTCCCGTTGCACGGTCGGTACCGCTGCGACGGCCTGGCGGCCGTGCGGCGGATCGAGGCCGCCCTCGAACCCGTCCGGGCCGGCTGGCGGGCCGACCCGGAGACGATCCGCGGGGCGCTCGTCGGCCTCGGCTATCCGGCCGGGAAGGTGAAGGTCCAGCCCGGGGGCGACTTCCTGGTCGACGCCACCGGGCTCTGTCTGTCGGGCTCGACGAGCGGCGGGAGGACGACGGTGCAGGCCTTCGCGGGCTACGCGGACGGCACCGGCTGCGAGGAGCCGCGCGGCGGCCACTGACCGGAGCCGTCCGACCTCTCAACGCCCCTGCGGCGGAACGCCGTTGTCGCCTGCGCCCGCGCCCGCGCCCTTGTCCAGCGACAGCGGCGGCCGCACGTCGGTGTCGGCAGCCTCCGCCTCGACGGCCGGCGTCGCTTCGGGATCGGTCTGCTCGATGCGCCGCAGCAGCCGGGCGACGGAGTCGGTGCGTTCGCGCAGGACCACGACCCGGGCGGCGTCGGTGGGCTCGGCGAGCTCGTCGACGGGGAGTACCGGGATGCCGCGGCTGCGGGCGGTGGCGATGAGGCTCTCGCCGGCCCGGTCGCTCACGACGAGTGTCGCGGCGGCGAACGCGCCCGCGTCCAGGGTGCGCTGCCGTCCGAGCAGGCCGCGGTACACGATGCGTGCCGGGACGGTCAGTTCGTCCAGGCGCTGGTCGGCCGCGCCGCGTTCGAGGGCGGCGAGGACGACGGTGGCCAGCGCCTCGGCGGCCTTGGTGACGACCCATTTGCGGCCGGGCACCGGCGGGAGGAACTCGCGGATCCGGTCCACCTCGTGCTCCAGGGCGGTGGTGGTCAGCACCTCGAAGGCGTTGCGGGTGCGGATCTCGGCGACCTTGTCCCACTCGACCTCCTCGCCGTCGAAGCCGACCTTCGACGGCCCGAGGTGGACGGCGCCGAGGCCGTCGAGGAGCCCGAGCAGCTTGTGCACGACGGCCGGGGTCAGGGGGTGGCGCCCGATCAGGGTGCCCACCGACAACTTCCACGGCTCGGTGGCGGGCACCAGGGGCGGCGGGACGGACGTGAGGGCGGTGTGCGCCCACCGCCCGCCCGCCGCCGCTCCGCGTCCGCCCCGCAGCACGGCCTGCCGGCCCGCCTCGCCCAACCCGGCCGCCGCCCCCGTCGCCGCCCCGACCAACCGTCCCAGACCGCCCACCAGCTCGCCCCCGCGCACGTCCCGTTCCTCTCCCCGTACCGCTGTTCCGGAGCTCGATGCTACGGGTCGCGCGGTCCCGTCCCGCCCCGGCCGTCGACGGTGACGTTTGTCATGCGGTTCCGGCCACAGAACTCACTGACACCGGGTCGGTGCCCTGCGGCAGGCTCGACCCGTACCGGGAGGACCGGCGGGACGCACGAGCGGACGCGCGGCCGGGCGCAGGACCGGACGGAATCAGGGGAGCGGACATGAAGGTACTGGTGGCCGGGGCCGGACTCGGCGGGCTCTGCCTCGCACACGGGCTGCTGCGGGCGGGCGTGGACGTCCGGGTCCACGAGCGGGAGGACGGCCCGCACAGCCGCTACCAGGGCTTCCGGATCGCCCTGAACGCACACGGCCTGGCCGCTCTGCACGCGTGCCTGCCGGAGCGGCTGCACGCCCTGCTGGCGGCCGTCTCCGGTCCGATGGCGGGCGAGCGGCGCGTCATGGACGGGCAGTTGCGGGAGATCCGCCGGCTCGGCGCGGTGGACGAGGGCACGGCCACCGACCGGTACGTGCTGCGCCAACTGCTGCTGGCCGGCCTCGGCGACCGGGTCGAGTTCGGCAAGCCCGTGGTCGGCTACACCGAGCGGGCCGACGGTACCGTCGAGGCGCACTTCGGCGACGGCACGGGCGCGGTCGGCGACCTGCTCGTGGGTGCGGACGGCGTGGGCTCCGCGGTGCGCCGGCAACTGCTGCCCGGGGCCGAGGTGGTCACCGTCCCCGGCAACGCCGTCCTCGGGCGCACCCCGCTCACCGAGCGGTCCGCCGCGCTCGTCCCGGGCTTCGGCACCGTCGTGCACGGCACCGGCGCGAGCATGCTGCTCGGCCGGATGGAGTTCCGCCGCCCGCCCCGGCTCGCGGCCGCCGAGCTGGCGCCCGACGTCCGGCTGCCCGACACCGGGAGCTACCTGCGCTGGGTGCTGATGCTGCCCGGCGCCCTGCCCGCGGGCCCGAGGGCGTGGGACGCGGTCCGGGACGACCTGCTCGCCGTGCTCGACGGCTGGCACCCGGACCTGGTCGACCTCGTCCGCCGCGCCGACGTCGTCAACAGCTCGCCCCTGACCGTCCGTTACGCCGAGCCCGTGCCGCACTGGGACGGCAGTCGCCGGGTCACCCTGCTCGGCGACGCGATCCACACCATGCCGCCGAGCGGCGGCCAGGGTGCCAACACCGCCCTGCGCGACGCGGCGCTGCTGGCCCGCACGCTCACCGCCGTCCAGCACGGCACGGCCGAACTCCCGGACGCCGTCGAGCAGTACGAGCAGCGGATGCTCGAATACGGCTTCGCCGCCGTCGCCGAGAGCCTGGAGCGTCTGCCGGACTTCACCCCCGCGCGCTGAGCCCGCCGGGGCGGCCCCCTCGCCGGGCCCGCGGGCTGACCGCCGCTCGGGTGAACGGGCGGCGCGGCACGCGGCGCCGACCGGGGGACCCGCCGGAGCGGGGGCGATGATCTGCGGGTTCCCGGCCGCCCGCACCCCGGAGGCAGACATGCGGATCCTGCTCCTCGCCAGCGCGTTCAACAGCCTCAGCCAGCGCCTCCACGCCGAACTGCGGGACCGGCGGCACACCGTGGACGTCCTGATCGCCGGGGACGGCGAGGACCTGGGGGAGTCGGTCCGCCGTCTGCAGCCGGACCTGCTGCTGGCGCCGATGCTGCGCACCGCGATCCCCGAGGACGTCTGGTCGACGCTCACCTGCCTGGTCGTCCATCCCGGCCCGCCCGGCGACCGGGGCCCCTCCTCGCTCGACCGGGCGGTCCAGGAGGGCGTGGCCGAGTGGGGCGTGACGGTGCTGCAGGCCGAGGCGGAGATGGACGCCGGGCCGGTCTGGGCGCACGAGCCCTGCCGGCTCGCCGAGCGCGGCAAGAGCGACCTGTACCGCAACGAGGTCGCCGACGCCGCCGTCCGGGCCGTCCTGCTCGCCGTCGAGCGCTTCGCCTCCGGTGCGTACGCGCCGCAGCCGCAGCACGGCCCCTCCTGGCGGGAGCCGGTCCGGGTCCGCCCCTTCCTGCGCCAGGCGGAACGCCTGATCGACTGGGCGGCCGACCCCACCGCGACGGTCCTGCGCAAGCTCCGCGCCGCCGACTCCCAGCCCGGGGTGCTCGACGTGCTGGGCGACGGTGACTGGTACCTGCACGGCGGGCACCCGGAGCCGCTGCTGCGCGGCCGCCCGGGCGACCTGATCGCCACCCGCGCCGGGGCGGTGTGCCGGGCCACCTCGGACGGCGCGGTGTGGATCCCCGAACTCCGGCGCCGGCGCGCGCCCGGCGGGCCCGCGACCTTCAGGCTCCCGGCGGTGACGGCGCTCGGCGCCCTGCTGCCGCCGCTGCCGGAGGTGGTGGCGCCGCTGATGGCGGACGAGGGCGGGCAGCGGCCCGGCTGGGCGGACATCGAGTACCGCGAGGAGGGGCCGGTCGGTTTCCTGTGCTTCTCCTTCCCCGGCGGCGCGATGGCCACCGACCACTGCCGCCGCCTGCTGGAGGCGTACCGCTTCGCGCTGCGCCGGCCGACCTCGGTGCTGGTGCTCGGCGGCGGCCGGGACTTCTTCTCCAACGGCATCCACCTCAACGTCATCGAGGCCGCGCCGGACCCGGCCGACGAGTCCTGGGCCAACATCACCGCGATGGACGACCTGGTCGGCGAGGTGCTCACCACCACCGACCGTCTGGTGGTCGCCGCCGTCGGCGGGAACGCTGCGGCCGGCGGGGTGATGCTGGCGCTGGCCGCGGACGAGGTGTGGTGCCGCCGGGGTTCCGTCCTCAACCCGCACTACCGGCTGATGGGGCTGTACGGCTCGGAGTACTGGACCTACAGCCTGCCGCGCCGGGTGGGCGCGGCCCGGGCCGCACGGCTGACCATGCAGGCGCTGCCGGTGTCCGCCGAGGCGGCCGAGCGGATCGGCCTGGTCGACCGCGTCCTCGACTGCGGGCCGGGGGAGTTCGGGCCGGGCGCGGCCCGGCTGGCCGGGCTGCTCGCCGCCTCGCCCACGACCCAGCGCCGGATCGCGGCGAAGAAGGCCGCGCGCGAGGCCGACGAGCTGGTCAAGCCGCTCGACGCCTACCGGGAGGAGGAGCTGGCGGTGATGCACCGGCAGTTCTTCACCCCCGAATCGCCGTACCACGCGCTACGGGCCGCGTTCGTCCGCAAGCGCCCCGTGCCCGCAGGCCTCCTCGCCACGACGTGACCCGAACGGTCCCGTCCGGCTTGCGCGGCCAGGGCGCCCCCGGCGGCCCTCCGGACCGGCGCCCGGACCGGACTGTTGCTATGACTGTGTTCGAGCCATTTCGTCCGGCTCCCATCCCCGAGGAGGCATCCTCATGGGTGCTGCAACAACCGACACCGACGTGGTGCACATTCTCTGGATCAACGCCGGCCTCAGCTGCGACGGCGACTCCGTCTCGCTGACCGCCGCGATGCAGCCCAGCATCGAGGAGATCGTCACCGGCGCGCTGCCCGGCCTTCCCAAGGTCGCGGTGCACTGGCCGCTGATCGACTTCGAGTGCGGCCCGGTCCAGGGCGCGGACAACTTCGTCGAGTGGTTCTTCAAGGCCGACCGCGGCGAGATCGAGCCGTTCGTGCTGGTCGTCGAGGGGTCCATCCCCAACGAGAAGATCAAGGAGGAGGGCTACTGGTGTGGCTTCGGCGACGACCCCGCCACCGGCCAGCCCATCACCACCAGTGAGTGGCTGGACCGGCTCGCCCCCAAGGCGACCGCCGTGGTCGCGATCGGCACCTGCGCCACGTACGGCGGGATCCACGCGATGGCCGGCAACCCGACCGGTGCGATGGGCGTGCCGGACTACCTGGGCTGGAACTGGAAGTCCAAGGCCGGGCTGCCGATCGTCTGCGTGCCGGGCTGTCCGATCCAGCCCGACAACTTCGCCGAGACGCTCACCTACCTGCTGTACCAGCTGGCCGGTTCCGCGCCGATGATCCCGCTGGACGACAAGCTGCGGCCGGCCTGGCTGTTCGGCGCCACCGTCCACGAGGGCTGCGACCGCGGCGGCTACTACGAGCAGGGCCAGTTCGCCACCGACTACGGCACGCCCGAGTGCCTGGTGCGGCTCGGCTGCTGGGGACCGGTCGTCAAGTGCAACGTCGCCAAGCGCGGCTGGACCAACGGCATCGGCGGCTGCCCCAACGTGGGCGGCATCTGCATCGCCTGCACCATGCCGGGCTTCCCGGACAAGTTCATGCCCTTCATGGACCCGCCGCCCGGCTCGCGCGTCTCGACCAACGCGAGCAGCGCGTACGGCTCGCTGATCCGCCGACTGCGCGAGATCACGCTGAAGACCGTCGACAAGGAACCGAAGTGGCGCCACAGCGGACGCCACCTGACCACGGGCTACCGCCCGCCCTGGTGACGGCCGGAGGGCCGCACACCACCCGGTGTGCGGCCCGCCGCCCGCCGCCCCCGCCCCCGTTCAGAGAAGGACACGACAGACACGATGGCAACACCGACGACCAGGGCGGCCGGCGACGGCAGCGGCCTGACCGAGATGTCCTGGGACCCGATCACCCGGATCGTGGGCAGCCTCGGCATCCACACGAAGATCGACTTCAAGCAGAAGCGCGTCGCGGAGTGCTACAGCACCTCCTCGGTGTTCCGCGGCTACAGCGTCTTCATGCGCGGCAAGGACCCGCGCGACGCGCACTTCATCACCAGCCGGATCTGCGGGATCTGCGGCGACAACCACGCCACCTGTTCGGTCTACACCCAGAACATGGCGTACGGGGTGAAGCCCCCGCACCTCGGCGAGTGGATCATCAACCTCGGCGAGGCCGCCGAGTACATGTTCGACCACAACATCTTCCAGGAGAACCTGGTCGGGGTCGACTACTGCGAGAAGATGGTCCGCGAAACCAACCCCGGCGTGCTCGAACTCGCCGAGCGCACCGAGGCGCCGCACGCCGGCGACCACGGGTACAAGACCATCGCCGACATCATGCGCTCGCTCAACCCCATCGAGGGCGAGTTCTACCGCGAGGCGCTGCAGGTCAGCCGGTACACCCGGGAGATGTTCTGCCTGATGGAGGGGCGCCACGTGCATCCCTCCACGCTCTACCCGGGCGGCGTCGGCACCGTCGCGACGGTGCAGCTGTTCACCGACTACCTGACCCGGCTGATGCGCTACGTCGAGTTCATGAAGAAGGTCGTGCCGCTGCACGACGACCTCTTCGACTTCTTCTACGAGGCCCTGCCCGGCTACGAGGAGGTCGGCCGGCGGCGCGTCCTGCTCGGCTGCTGGGGCAGCCTCAACGACCCGGACCACTGCGACTTCACGTACCGCAACATGACGGACTGGGGTCGGCGGATGTTCGTCACCCCGGGCGTCGTCGTGGACGGCAAGCTCGTCACCAACGACCTCACCGAGATCAACCTGGGCATCCGGATCCTGCTCGGCAGCTCCTACTACGAGGACTGGCAGGGCAAGGAACTCTTCGTCACCCACGACCCGTTGGGCAACCCGGTCGACCCCCGGCACCCGTGGAACCAGCACACCATCCCGCAGCCGCAGAAGCGGAACTTCGACGACAAGTACAGCTGGGTGATGTCCCCGCGCTGGTTCGACGGCAAGGACCACCTCGCCCTGGACACCGGCGGCGGCCCGATCGCCCGGCTCTGGTCCACCGCGCTGTCCGGGCTGGTCGACATCGGCTACGTCAAGGCCACCGGGCACAGCGTGCTGATCAACCTGCCCCGCTCGATGACCAAGCCCGAGGTCACCTTCGAGTGGAAGATCCCGCAGTGGAGCAACGCCCTCGAACGCAACCGCGCCCGCACCTACTTCCAGGCCTACGCGGCCGCCGCCGCCCTGCACTTCGCCGAGAAGGCGCTCGACGAGGTCCGCGCCGGACGCAGCCAGACCTGGGAGCGCTTCGAGGTGCCGGACGAGTCGATCGGCTGCGGCTTCACCGAGGCGGTGCGCGGGGTGCTCTCGCACCACATGGTGATCCGTGACGGCAAGATCGCCAACTACCACCCGTACCCGCCCACCCCGTGGAACGCCAGCGTCCGCGACAGCTACGGCACACCCGGCCCGTACGAGGACGCGGTGCAGAACACCCCGATCTTCGAGGAGAACTCCCCGGAGAACTTCAAGGGCATCGACATCATGCGCGCGGTGCGCAGCTTCGACCCCTGCCTGCCCTGCGGCGTGCACATGTACGTCGGCGGCGGACGCACCGTGCAGACCATGCACGTGCCCACCGGCCTCAGCGGGCTCACCGCATGACGGCCGAGCAGACCGGGCTGCGGATCCAGGAGGCCCTGGACGCCCTGGCCGGCAGCGGGGCCGAGCAGGCGGGCGAACACCTCGTCCGCGACCTGATGGACTTCTACGGCGAGGGGCTGGCCAGGATCGTGCCGGCACTGCCCCCGCCCACCCTGGGCCGGATGCTGGACGACCCCGCGGTGGCCGCCGTCCTGCTCCTGCACGACCTGCACCCCGAGGACGTCACCGCGCGGATCGACCGGGCGCTCGCGACCCTGCCCGAGCGGGTCGAGGTGCTCGGCTTCGACCCGGGCACCGGCGTGCTGCGGCTGCGCCGCACCGCCTCCGGCTGCGGCTGCGCGGAGGGGGACGTCGAAGCCGTCCTCGCCTGCCACGCACCCGAGGTGACGGCCCTGGTGCTGGAGCGCTCCCCGCAGCTGCTGCAGATCGGCACCCACCCGCCGCAGACCGCGGAGGTGCGATGAACACCCGCCGGATCTCCCGCGACGGGACCGCCCTGCTGCGCCGGCTGCGCGAGCCCGCGCCACCGCGACCCGAGCAGTGCGGCTTCTGCGGCCACGACCTGCCCGCCGGCCACCGCCACCTGGTGGACGTCGAGGAACGCGCCCTGGCCTGCACCTGCACCGCCTGCGGCCTGCTGTTCCAGCAGCCCGGCGCGGCCGGCGGCCGCTTCCGCACCGTGCCGGACCGCTACCTCGCCGACCCCGACGGCGGGCTGGACGAGCGGGCCTGGTCGGTGCTGGGCATCCCGGTCGGCACCGCGTTCCTGTTCCGCAACGCGCTGCTGGACCGGCTGCTCGCGTTCTACCCCGGGCCGGCCGGCGCCACCGAGAGCGAGGTGGACGAGGACGCCTGGGACCGCGTCCTCGGCGACAGCCGGCTGGCCGCCGCCCTGGAACCGGACGTGGAGGCGTTGCTGCTGCGCCGCACCGACGGGCAGGTCGCATGCTTCCTGGTGCCGATCGACGTCTGCTACGAGCTGGTCGGCCGACTGCGGCGGTGCTGGCACGGCTTCGACGGCGGCGCCGAGGCGCGGGCCGAACTCGACGCGTTCTTCGAGCGGTTGGCCGACCGGGCCCGCCCGCTGCCCGCGGCGGTGACGGCGTGACCGCACTCGCCTTCGCCTGCACCGGCGTGCGGTCCGACCCGTACGCGGCCGCGCCGACCCTGGTCTTCCGGCTGCGGATCACCGCGCCGGCCGGGACCCGGGTGCACGCCCTCGCCCTGCGGTGCCAGCTGCGGATCGAACCTGGCCGCCGGTCCTACGCCGAGCCGGAGGGCGAGCGGCTGGCCGACCTGTTCGGCGAACGGGAGCGCTGGTCGAACACGCTCAACCCGATCCAGTTCGCCACCGTGCCGCTGCTGGTGCCCGGCTTCACCGGCGACACCGAGACCGACCTGGTGGTGCCGTGCAGCTACGACCTGGAGGTCGCCTCCGCCCGCTACTTCCGGGCGCTCGACGGCGGGGACGTGCCGCTGCTGCTGCTCTTCTCCGGCACCGCCTTCGCCGGCCCCGGCGGCTTCCAGGTCACCCCGGTGCCCTGGGACAAGGAGGCCGCGGTGCGGATGCCGGTGCGGGTCTGGCGGGAGGCGATCGACCAGCACTTCCCCGGCTGCGGCTGGCTGCGCCTGCCCGACGACGTGATGGACGAGCTGCTGGCCTACCGCTCCCGGCGGGCCCTGCCCTCCTGGGAGGCGACGGTGCGTGAACTGCTCGCGGCGGTCGCGGTCGAGGAGGTGGCCCGGTGAGCGGCTTCCCGGCCGGGATCGAGCGCGGCTTCGCGGCGGCCCGGCAGATCGCCGACGCGGTGCTGCTGGAGGGCTACGTGCTCTACCCGTACCGCGCCTCGGCGGCCAAGAACCGGCTGCGCTGGCAGTTCGGCGTCCTGGTGCCGCCCGAGTACACCGCGCAGGGCGGCGAACACTCGCACCAGCGCACCGAGTGCGTCATGGAGGCGCGCGGCGAGGACCGGCTGGCGGTCGAGCTGCGCTTCCTCCGGGTACAGCGGCGCACCGTCGAACAGGCCACGCCCACCGGCGGGTTCGAGCCGGTGGAGCGGCTCGAACTCGCCGACCGGGTGCTCGTGGAATGGGACGAGGGCGTCGAGGAGCGGGTCGAGGTCCTGGTGTCCGTGGAGGAGCTGGCCGGCGCCGGGGTGCAGCGGGCGTTCCGGCTGCCGGGCGTCGGCGAGACCGAGCTGCTGCGGGAGCACGGCACCGCCGTCGGACGGCTGGTGCGGCGCCGCGAACAGGTCGACGGCCTGGTGCGGCTCACCGTCGAGGACCTGCCCGGCCCGTACCGGGCGCAGCGGCTCACGGCGGTGGTGGAGAACGTCTCCGCCTGGATGCCGCCGCGGCGGGCGAGCCGGGAGGAGGCGCTGCCGCGCTCCCTGGTCTCCGCCCACCTGCTGCTCGGCCTGGAACACGGCCGGTTCGTCTCGGCCACCGACCCGCCCGAGTGGGCCCGCCCGGCCGTCGAGCGCTGCCGCAGCCGGCACACCTGGCCCGTGCTGGCCGGGCCGGAGGGCGAACGCGGAGTCGTGCTGTCCTCGCCGATCATCCTGGAGGACCACCCGAAGGTCGCCCCGGAGAGCCTCGGCACCCTGTACGACGCCACCGAGATCGACGAGATCCTGGCCCTGCGCACCGCGGCCCTGACCGAGGAGGAGAAGCGGGAGGCCCGGGGCACCGACGAGCGGGCCGCGGCCGTGATCGACCTCGCGGACTCCATGCCGCCCGAGGTGCTGGAACGCCTGCACGGCGCGATCCGCGGGCTGCGCGACCTCACCGGCGGCGCCGACGCGGACCAGCCCTGGTGGGACCCGGGCAACGACCCGGAGGTCGACCCCGAGCGGGACCGGGTCCTGGTCGGTGGCCACGCCGTCGGCGCCGGCAGCCGGGTCGTGCTGCGGCCCGGCCGACGGCGCACCGACGCCCAGGACCTCTTCCTGGACGGACGCACCGGCGTGGTGGAGGCGGTGCTGCACGACGTCGACGGCTCGGTGCACCTGGCCGTCACCGTGGAGGACGACCCGGGCGCCGACCTGTGGCGGGCGCAGGGGCGGTTCCGCTACTTCCAGCCGGACGAGGTCACCCCGCTGGACGCCGACGACCGGGTGGAGGAGTCGTGAAGCGCGCATCGGTGCTGGTCGCCGGGGTGGGCAACATCTTCCTCGGCGACGACGGGTTCGGCGTGGAGACCGTGCGGCGGCTCGCCGCGCACCCGCTGCCGGACGGCGTCGAGGTGGTCGACGTCGGCGTGCGCGGCGTGGACCTGGCGTACCGGCTGCTCGACGGCCACCGGACCGCCGTCCTGGTGGACGCCACCTGCCGCGGCGGCGCGCCCGGCACCGTCTACCTCATCGAGGCGGACGGCGAGCAGCCGGAGGCTCCGCTGCTGGACGGCCACCGGATGGGGCCGGACGCCGTGCTCGCGCTGCTCGCCACGCTCGCGGCCGGAACCGGCGGCGAGCCGCCCGGGCGGGTGCTGGTGGTCGGCTGCGAGCCGGCCTCGCTGGAGGAGGGCATCGGGCTGAGCGCCCCCGTCGCCGCCGCGGTCGAGGAGGCGGTCCAAGTGGTCCTGCGGGTCGTGGACGAGGCCACGCAACCGGAGAGGGAGACAACACCATGCTGAGGAAACTGTTCTGCACGGCCCTGCTGGTGGGGATCGGCGCACTGGTCTGGCAGAGCCTGCCGGACCTCAAGCGGTACCTGCGGATCTCGCGGATGTGAGCCGCGCATTGCTGCGAACGGTGCAGCCCAGGGCGCGGTGGCGGCGCGGCTTCGGGCCGTCGCCGCCACCGCGCCTTGTAATGGGGCGCGCCTCGCAACGCCACCCGTCGCCGACCGCCGTGGGAAGGGAACCGATGCACGAGATGTCGATCGCCGCCGCCGTCGTCGAACAGGTGGACGCGGCCGCGCGCGACCACGGCGCCCCCGGGGTGGCGCGGGTGCGCCTGCAGGTGGGCGAGCTGGCGGGCGTCGTCCCGCAGGCCCTCGACTTCTGCTTCGAACTGGCCTGCGCCGGAACGCTGGTGGAGGGTGCGGTGCTGCACACCGAGGCCGTCGAAGCCCGGGCCCGGTGCACGCCCTGTGACACCGAGTGGGCCGTCGGCATGCCGCCGGACCTCGGCTGCCCGAGCTGCTCCGGCGGCGGCGTGGAGCTGCTGTCCGGACGCGAGCTCCAGATCCTCGACGTCGAGTGGGCCGAGCGCCCGGACGTCCCGGCCGAACAGAAAGGCTGATGCCGATGTGCCGCACGGTCGACCTCCGGCAGGCGGTCCTCGCCCGCAACGACGACAGCGCCCGCGAGCTGCGGGCGGCCCTGGCCGCCCGGGGGACGGTCGCGGTCAACCTGCTCTCCAGCCCCGGCAGCGGCAAGACCGCCCTGCTGGAGGCCGAGTTGGGGCTGGCCCGGCAGCGCGGGGTGCCGGTCGCCGCGCTGACCGCCGACCTCGCCACCGAGAACGACGCGCTGCGGCTGGCCCGTTCGGGCGCGCCGGTCAAGCAGGTGCTCACCGACGGGCTCTGCCACCTGGAGGCGCGGATGCTCGCCGGGCACCTGGACGGCTGGCTGCCGCAGGACTGCCGGCTGCTCTTCGTGGAGAACGTCGGCAACCTGGTCTGCCCGGCCTCGTACGACCTCGGGGAGTCCCTGCGGGTCGTGCTGGCCTCGGTGACCGAGGGCGAGGACAAGCCGCTCAAGTACCCGACCGCGTTCGGGCTGGCGAACCTGGTGCTGGTGACCAAGACGGACCTTGCCGCGGCGGCCGAGTTCGACGAGGCCGAGTTCACCGCGAACGTCCGACGGGTCAACCCCGGGGTGGAAGTGGTGCACACCTCCGCCCGTACCGGGGACGGCGTCGGGTCGCTGCTGGAGCGGGCGCTGGCCGTGCTGGACGGTGCCGAGCCGCACCGGCCGGTGATGGCCGCCACAGCCCCCGGGCACGGGCACGGGTACGACCACGACCACGACCGCGGGCATGGGCACGGGAACGACGGCCACGACCACGGGCACGCGGTGGTCGGGGAGGCCCCGTGACGGTCGGGCGTCCCGAACCCGTCCGGGAACGGCGGCGGGTCGCCGTCCGCGGCCTCGTCCAGGGCGTCGGCTTCCGGCCCTTCGTCTTCACCCTGGCCGACGAACTCGGCCTGGCCGGCAACGTCACCAACACCGGCGAGGGCGTGCTGGCCGAGGTCGAGGGCAGCCGCGAGGCCGTCGAGGCGTTCTGCCGCCGGGTGGCCAGCGACGCGCCGCCGCTCGCCCAGGTGGCCTCCGTCGAGCACGCGCCGCTCGCCGCCACCGGCGCCACCGGCTTCGCCATCACCGCGTCCCGGACCGACGGACCCCGGGCCACCCTGATCCCGCCCGACGTCGCGATCTGCGCCGACTGCCTCGCCGAACTCGCCGACCCGGCCGACCGCCGCCACCGGCACCCGTTCATCAGCTGCACCAACTGCGGCCCCCGGCACACCATCGTCACCGGCCTGCCGTACGACCGCGCCAACACCACCATGGCCGGCTTCCCGATGTGCGCGGACTGCGCCCGGGAGTACACCGACCCGCGCGACCGCCGATTCCACGCCCAGCCGGTCGCCTGCCACGCCTGCGGGCCGCGGCTCGCGCTGACCGTGCCCGGGCGCACCCGCCTCGCGGGCGAGGCCGCACTCACCGGAGCCCGTCGGCTGCTCGCCGCCGGCGCGGTCCTCGCCGTCAAGGGCATCGGCGGCTACCACCTGGCCTGCGACGCCCGCGACAGCGGAGCCGTCGCCCTGCTGCGCCGCCGCAAGCGGCGCGGTGACAAGCCGTTCGCACTGATGGCCCGTGACCTCGCCACGGTCGAGGCGCTGCTGCCGCTCGGCCCGGTCGAACGGGAACTGCTCACCGGACCGGTCCGGCCGATCGTCCTGCTGCGCCGCGCCGGCACGCCCTCGCCCGCGTTCGCGGCGGTCGCCCCGCGCAGCCCCGACCTCGGGGTGATGCTCCCGTACACACCGCTGCACCACCTGCTGCTCGCCGCGCCCGGGCCCGACCTGCTGGTGATGACCAGCGCCAACCTCTCCGGCGAACCGATCGTCACCGACGACCGGGAGGCGCTGGACACGCTCGCCCCGCTGGTCGACGGCTGGCTCACCCACGACCGGCCGATCCACGTGCCCTGCGAGGACTCGGTGGTGCGGGTGGTGGACGGCGAGCAGCTACCGCTGCGCCGCTCGCGCGGGTACGCCCCGCTGCCGCTTCCGCTGCCGGTGCCCGTCCGCCCGGTGCTGGCGGTCGGCGGCGACCTGAAGAACACCTTCGCGCTGGCCCGCGACGGCTACGCCTGGCTGTCCGGCCACATCGGGGACATGGACGACCTGGCCACGCTGCGCGCCTTCGACCGCGCGGTGGACCAGCTCGGCACGGTCAGCGGGGTGCGGCCCGAACTGCTGGTCACGGACCGGCACCCCGGCTACCGCTCGGTCCGGCACGCCGAGCGCGCCGCCGCCGGCCGGCCGGTGCGCCGGGTGCAGCACCACCACGCGCACATCGCCGCGGTGATGGCCGAGCACGGCCTCGACGGCGGCCGGCCGGTGCTCGGCCTGGCCTTCGACGGGACCGGCTACGGCGAGGACGGCGCGATCTGGGGCGGCGAGGTGCTGCTGGCGGACTACGACGGGTTCCGCCGCCTCGCCCACCTCGCCTACGTCCCGCTGCCCGGCGGGGACGCGGCGGTCGAGCGCCCGTACCGGACGGCGCTGGCGCACCTGCGCGCCGCCGGTCTGCCCTGGACCGCCGCACTGCCGCCGGTCCAGGCCTGCCCGGCGGAGGAACTCCGACTGCTGGAAAGGCAGTTGGAGCGTGGTCTGAACACCGTGTCGACCTCCAGCATGGGCCGTCTCTTCGACGCCGTCTCCTCGCTCGCCGGGATCTGCCAGCGGGCCGGGTACGAGGCCCAGGCGGCGATCGAACTGGAGGCGGCCGCAGTCGGGTCGCGGGCGGCGGAGGGCTACCGGTTCGGGCTGCTGGTGCGCGACGGCGGCTGGATCGCCGACCCGGCGCCGGTGCTCGCGGCGGTGGTCGCCGACGTGACCGCGGGCACGCCCGTCGGACTGGTCGCCGCACGCTTCCACACCGCGGTGGCCGAGCTGGTCCGGCGGGTCTGCGCGGCCGTCCGGGAGCGGTACGGCACCACCGCGGTGGCGCTCAGCGGCGGAGTCTTCGCCAACGCCCTGCTCTCCTCGGCCTGTGCGCGCGGCCTCGGGGAGGACGGCTTCACCGTGCTGCGGCACCGCCGGGTGCCGCCCAACGACGGAGGGCTGGCACTCGGCCAGCTGATGGTGGCCGCCCGCGCGGCGGACACCCGGGAGGAGTGAGAGCGGATGTGCCTGGCGGTGCCCGGCAGGGTAACGGAGATCGGGGAGCGCGACGGGACCCGGATGGCGGTCATGGACTTCGGCGGGGTGGTCAAGGACGTGTGCCTGGAGTACCTGCCCGACCTGGCGGTGGGCGACTACGCCATCGTCCACGTCGGCTTCGCGCTGCAACGGCTGGACGAGGAGTCGGCCCGGCGCACCCTCGCCCTGTTCGAGGAACTCGGGCTGCTGCAGGAGGAGTTCGGCGACCCGTGGGAAGCGGCGGGGGAATGGCGGGACCCGGGGGAGCGGGATCGGGAGGCGTCGGGGGAACCGGGCGCGGGGCGAGCGGCTGAGGAGGCCGGACGGTGAAGTACCTGGAGGAGTTCCGCAACCCGGAGCTGGCGGAGGGCCTGCTCGCCGACATCAGGGCCACGGTCACCCGGCCGTGGGCACTGATGGAGGTGTGCGGCGGCCAGACGCACAGCATCATCCGGCACGCCATCGACCAACTCCTGCCGGAGGAAGTCGAGTTGATCCACGGCCCGGGGTGCCCGGTGTGCGTCACCCCGCTGGAGATGATCGACCGCGCGCTGGCGATCGCCGCCCGGCCCGGCGTGATCTTCTGCTCCTTCGGGGACATGCTGCGGGTGCCCGGCACCGACCGGGACCTGTTCCGGGTCCGCGGTGAGGGCGGCGACGTCCGGGTGGTCTACTCGCCGCTCGACGCGCTGCGGATCGCGCGGGAGAACCCCGACCGGGAGGTCGTCTTCTTCGGCATCGGCTTCGAGACCACCGCGCCGCCGAACGCGATGGCCGTCCACCTGGCCCGCAAGGAGGGCCTGCGGAACTTCAGCATGCTGGTCTCGCACGTCCGGGTGCCGCCGGCGATCGACGCGATCATGGAGTCACCGGACTGCCGGGTCCAGGGCTTCCTCGCCGCCGGGCACGTGTGCAGCGTGATGGGCACCGACGAGTACCCGGCGCTCGCCGACCGCCACCGGGTGCCGATCGTGGTCACCGGCTTCGAACCGCTGGACATCCTGGAGGGGATCCGGCGCACCGTACGGCAGTTGGAACGCGGCGAGCACACCGTCGACAACGCCTACCCGCGGGCCGTCCGGCCCGAGGGCAACCCGGCGGCCCGCGCCATGCTGGAGGACGTCTTCGAGGTGGCCGACCGCGCCTGGCGCGGCATCGGCGTCATCCCGCTCAGCGGCTGGCGGCTCGCGCCGCACTACCGGGACCACGACGCCGAACACCGCTTCGACGTCGCCGGGATCACCACCCGCGAACCCGCCGCCTGCCGGGCCGGCGAAGTGCTGCAGGGCCTGCTCAAGCCCCACCAGTGCGAGGCCTTCGGCACCGCGTGCACCCCGCGCACCCCGCTCGGGGCCACCATGGTCTCCAGCGAGGGGGCCTGCGCCGCCTACTACCTCTACCGGCGGCTGGGCGCGCCGGCCGCATCCGCCCCGGCCCAGGAGGCGACCCCCGTTGGCTGACACCGAGATCCTCAACGGGACGGCTCCCGACGCCCCGGCCGCCCCCGACTTCTCCGGCTGGAGCTGCCCGCTGCCGCTGCGCGACCACCCCCGGGTGGTGATGGGGCACGGCGGCGGCGGGGCGCTGTCCGCCGAACTGGTGGAGAACCTCTTCGCGCCGGCCTTCGGCGGACCGGCCCTCGCCGGGCTCGGCGACTCCGCCGTCCTGCGGCTCGGCGGGGCCAGGCTCGCCTTCTCCACCGACTCCTACGTCGTACGTCCGCTGTTCTTCCCGGGCGGCTGCATCGGGGACCTCGCCGTCAACGGCACGGTCAACGACCTCGCGATGAGCGGGGCGCGGGCGGCGTACCTGTCCTGCGGGTTCATCCTGGAGGAGGGCGTGGAGATGGCCGTGGTGGACCGGGTGGCACGGGCGCTCGGCGCCGCCGCCCGGACCGCCGGGGTCGAGGTGGTCACCGGGGACACCAAGGTGGTCGAGGCCGGGCGCGGGGACGGGATCTACCTGAACACCGCCGGCATCGGACTCGTCCCCGCCGGGGTCGACATCCGGCCCCAGCGGGCCGTCCCCGGCGACGTGGTGATCGTCAGCGGGCCCATCGGGCTGCACGGGATCGCGATCATGAGCGTCCGGGAGGGCCTGGAGTTCGGGGTCGAGGTGCGCAGCGACTGCGCGGCGCTCGGCGGCCTGGTCGACACGATGCTGGCCGTCACCCCCGACCTGCACGTCCTGCGCGACCCCACCCGGGGCGGGCTGGCCGCGGCGCTCAACGAGATCGCCGCGGCGTCCGGGGTCGGCGTGACGCTGGACGAGCGGGCCGTCCCCGTCCCCGACGCGGTGGCCAACGCCTGCGCCCTGCTGGGCCTGGACCCGATGTACGTCGCCAACGAGGGCAAGCTGGTGGCCTTCGTGCCGCGTGGCGAGGCGGACGCGGTCCTCGCCGCCATGCGCGCCCACCCGCTGGGCGTGGAGGCGGTGGTGATCGGCGAGTGCGTCGAGGACCATCCCGGGATGGTCGTCGCGCGCACCGGCTTCGGCGGCACCCGGGTGGTGGACCTGCCGATGGGCGAGCAGCTGCCGCGGATCTGCTGACGACGCGGCGCACGGCCGCAGGGCTGCACGGCCGCTGGGCCGCCTCGGGAGGCCGCCTCCGGGGCGGCCGAGCGGGTCCGGGAGCGGCCGGAGCCGTGCGGCGTCAGCGACGGCCGAAGAGCCTGGCGAGCCAGCCCCCGCCCGTCCGCTCCTGCGCGGTGCAGGCGCACCGGGCCGACGCGGGCACGCCCGCCAGGACCTGCTCCACGTGCATCCCGCATCCGGCGTGGGTCGGCTTCCCGCAGCGTCGACAGGCGACTCGTCGGCACATGCCGCTCTCCTTCGTTCTGGTTCCCCGGGTGGGAACGCCCTGACCAATATACCCCCAGGGGTAATTTTCCCGCAGTGCCGGCCCGCGTGCCCGCCGGTGGGCCCCCCGCGTGCCCGCCCGAGCGGCCGCCGCGGCCCGAGCCCGGCCGGGTCCGCGGAATCCCGATACGCTGAGCGAGGAGGCCCCGGCGCGTCCGAGACCGGCGACCGGGCCGTCGCGGCATGGTGCGGAGGTGCGAGGTGCCGGAAGGCGACAGGGGGCGACGGCGCTGGGTCCGGCGTTCCGGAGCGGCTGCCGCGCACGGCGGCTGACGGGACGGCGCGACGGTGAGCTCCGCGGACCCCACGATCGAGGTGAACCTCACCGTGCCCAACCACGGCATCGGACTGTGGATGGTCGGCGCGTTCGTCCTCACCTTCGTGGGCACCCGCGTGATCACCCGACTGATCCGGGCCGGCCGCGGCCCCTTCCGCAACGTCGAGGTCGGCGGCACCCACGTCCACCACCAGGTGTACGGCATCCTCGCCATGCTGATCGCCGGCGCCATGGAGTTCGCCTACCGGCCGGACACACCCGGCGCGCAGATCCTGGCCGCGCTGTTCGGCGCCGGTGCCGCGCTCACGCTCGACGAGTACGCGCTCTGGCTGCACCTGGAGGACGTCTACTGGACGCACGAGGGGCGCAAGTCCGTCGACGCCGCCTTCCTGGCGGTGGGGGTCGGCCTGCTGCTGGTGGCCGGGTTCAACCCGTTCTCCGACGTCGGCCACGGCGCCGCCGCCCACCTGGCCTTCGCGGTCGTGCTGCTGGTCGACCTGGTCTTCTCCGTCGGGGCGATCCTCAAGGGCAAGACGGCGCTCGGAGTGATCGGACTGCTGGTGCCCCTGGTCGCGCCGGTCGCCTGCCTGCGCCTGGCCAAGCCCGACTCGCCGTGGGCCCGCTGGCGCTACCGGCCGGGCTCACGCCGGGCCGAACGGGCGCTGCGCCGCTACCCGGCCGGGCGGCGGACCCGGATGGACGCCCTGAAGGACTTCGTCGGCGGCGTCCCCCGGCAGTGAGGGACCGACGGTCAGGTCCCGGCGGTGCGGGGTCAGCCCAGGAACCGGCGCAGCGAATCCGCCAGGGACCGCACGAAGCGCTCCCGGACCTGCTCGGGGACCAGGTCGAGCGACAGGTAGGGGTTGAGGTCCTCCAGCTCGACGAGGAGCAGCCGCCCGTCCGGCGCCCGGCAGGCGTCCACCCGCTGGATCCCGTGGTCGAGCGTGTTCCACGCGACGAAGCGCCGCGCGAAGTCGAGGTCCGCCGCGGTCGGCTCGTACGGCTCCAGCACCCAGCGCCGGTCCGGGTCGGGTGCGTGGAGGGCGTACTGGAACTCGTCGTCCACGAAGTAGAAGGAGACCTCGTAGGCGAAGTCGATCCGCGGCTGGACCAGCAGGCCGCCCCACTCGACGCCGCCCAGCTCGGCGCGGGTGAGGAAGCGCAGGCCTATGCTGTCGGCGCCCTCCTCGGGCTTGACCGCGTAGTGGTCGACGACGGGCAGCAGGGGGAGGTCCTGCGGGCGGTCGACGGTCGGGATGACCGGGTGACCGGCCGCGGTGAGGTCCAGGAGGTACCGCTTCCCGGCCATGTCGCCCCGCCCGGTCAACGGGTTGTAGACCCGCACGCCGCCGGACAGGGCCTCGGCGCGGAACCGGTCGTACTCCTCCCGGTAGTGCAGCACCGGCCCGCTGTTGCGCACCACGACCGCGTCGAAGCGCGCCATCAGGGCCCGCGCGTCGAGCGGGTGGCACAGCGCGAGGTCGAACCACTCCCGCAGCCGGGAGGTCAGGAACACGTCCTCGTCGCCGTAGCGCCGCCCGGCGGCCGGGTAGGCGAGGTCGGTCACGTACAGCAGGCTGGGCCGGTCGGGCACGGGGAACTCCGTCGGTCGGTGGCGGGGGAGCGAATCTACCGACCGGCCGGGACGGTCACCGTACCGGCCCGCTGCACCGGGGCCTCAGCCCTCGAAGGACCGCTCCTCCAGCAGGTCGAGGTTGCGGAACGACGGCGGGCCCTCGCACAGCGCCGCGACCTGCGAAGCGAACTCGGCGGTCTCCGGCCGGGCGGAGTTCTCCATCGCCACCTCGTGCGAGGGGAACTCCACGATGTTCAGGTACACGTCCTCGCCGTCGCGGTCACGGGTCTGCAGGGCCCGCGTCGCCAGACGGTGGCCCGCGTTCTTCTCGACCCAGCTGTCGAGCAGGGCGTTGAACTCGTCGATGCGACGGGTCCGGTACTCGATGATCTGGATGAACCTCACGGCTCGACCTCCTCGGCCTGGCACGGGACTTCGGCTGCCCCCTCCAGCGTCGCCCCGCAGCGCGGGCGCTGCCACCGCGATCGGGGCCGGCCGGGGACCACCGGCGCCAGACCCGGTCAGACGGTGGCGGCGTCGATGACGAAGCGGTAGCGGACGTCGCTGCGGAGGACCCGCTCGTAGGCCTCGTTGACTTGGTCGGCGCGGATCGTCTCGATCTCGGCCGCCACCCCGTGCCCGGCGCAGAAGTCCAGCATCTCCTGGGTCTCCGCGATTCCGCCGATGCCCGAACTGCTCAGGCTGCGGCGGTTCCCGCTGAGGGACTGCAGTTCGACGTGCACCGGGTCCTCGGGCAGGCCCCGTACCGCCATTGTCGGCGCCGGGCACCGGGCGGCTCCCGCACCGGTGCCTGGGCGGCCGACCGGCCTCAGGGCCCGGCGGCCGGGGCGGGGGCCGGGACCGTTCCCCGGCCGTGCGGGTCGGTGCGGGACCGGGCGAGCAGCCAGGCGTAGACCTCGGGGTCGTCGTACGTCCGGGTCCAGGAGTCGTGGCCGACCCCCGGGTAGCGGGTGAAGCGCACCGGGGCGCCCAGCTCCCGCAGCGCGTCGACCAACCGCTCGGTGTGCGCGAACGGGATGACCTCGTCCTCCTCCCCGTGGAAGGTCCACACCGGCACGGTCGCGAGGCGGGGCGCGGACTCGGGCAGCCAGGAACCGCACACCGGCACGGCGGCGGCGAACCGGTGCGGGTACCGGGCGGCGAGCGCCCACGAGCCGGTGCCGCCCATGCTGAGGCCGGTCACGTACCGACGGTCCGGGTCGATCCGGAACTCCCGGCCCACCTCCTCCACCAGCCCGGCGAGGGCGCTCAGCTCCGCCACCCAGGAACTGTGGGCCGGGCACTGCGGGGCCACCACGACGAACGGCAGCCGCGCCCCCTCGGTGATCTGTCGCACCGGTCCGTGCGTGGCCAGGACCGCCGGGTCCTCCCCGCGCTCCAGCGCGCCGTGCAGGAAGAGCAGCAGCGGCCACGGCCCGGGCCCGTCCCGGTACCCGTCCGGCAGGGACACGACGTACCCCAGGTCGTTTCCGTCGTCGTCGACGGCGAACCGGCGGTGCTGGAACGGTGCGGACATCGGTTTCCTCCCGAACGGCCGGGTGACGGGGCGGGACCGCCCCCCACAGCCCTACCCGGCCGGAGCCCCCGGCCCTCCCGGGCGTCGGGGGGAAGTCGGGGGACGTCTGGGGAAGTCGGCGGGAGGTCGGCGGGGCGGGCCGCACGGCGGGGCTGCGCGGTGGCGCGGATGCGCGTTGCGCCGTCGGAGTGCAGGGTGGACGGGTACGCCGCGGCCTCCGGTGGACTCCGGGGCAGCCGAGAACGATCGAAAGAGGCCCCCATGCCGACCACGAAGCTCCTCGGCCGGGCTCTGGCCCTGACCGCCCTCGCCGTCCTGCCGGCCGCCGCGTTCACGCTGCCCTCGTCGGCGGCCGCCGCGGTGGCCTCCGCCCCGCAGGCGCCGGCCGTCGCGGTGCCGGTCTCCTTCGTCGACCTGCCCGGCAGCCCGCTGCCGACCGACCACGCCGCGCACCGGATCACCGTCACCTACCGCAACGGCACCGGGGCGGACCAGACCGTCGCCCCGCAGATCCTGGTCGAGTCGCCGGACCGGGGGCCCTTCCTCAGCCCGTCGGACGTCCGGCTGGAGGTCCTGAGCGGCGGCCACTGGAGGACCGTGCCGCTGGCCAGCCAGACCGGGACCCTGTACACCGGCCTCACCTCGGCGAAGCTGGTCCTCCACAGCCACCACACCCTCACTCAGCACTACCGGCTCACCGTGCTCCGGACCTCGCCGGGCACGGTCCAGCCCCGGGTGGCGCTGTACGCCTGACGGGCGACGGACCGCGCGATGACGGACCGCGCCCTCACGGACCGCGCACTTGCGGACCGCCCACTCACCAGCCGCGGCGGTCGGCCGGGGTGCCGTGGCCGGCCCGCAGGTGACGGACGAGGGTGCGGCGCAGCTCCCGGTCGTGGTCGGTCTCCACCGGGAGGTCGAGCTGGACGATGTCCACGCCCGCCGAGCGGAGGAGCCCGATGCGGGCGGCGACCGTGGCCGGGGAGCCGGTGTAGGCGGCGGTGAGGGAGCGGCGCACGTAGGCGGCGACCTGCTCGTCGCCGTGGGCCGGGTCGGAGCGGCCCCGCTCGCGGTCCCGGTCGAGTTGGACGGCCTCCCGCCAGCGACCGCCGGCGCCGCCGGAGGTGAGGCGCAGGGCGTCCCGGCGCAGGCGGCGGACGCGGTCGCGGGCCTCCTCGTCGGTGTCGGCGAGGACGACGGTGATGTGCCGCCAGATCCGCAGGGACCGGCCGTGGGCGGCGGCCGCGGCGCGGGCCTGGGCGATCCGCTGCCTGGTGTCGGGCAGCGGCAGGGGGCTGACGGCGTACACCTGCGCGTAACGGGCCGCGAGGTCGAGGCCCTGCGGTGAGGACCCGCCGAAGGAGAGCAGTTCGCCGCCCGGCCGCGGGTGCAGGCCGGGGCGGGCGTCGGCCACGGTGTAGAACTCGCCCTCGTGGTCGATGTCCCGGTCGGCGGCGAGGTAGCGGGTGAACAGGTCGAGGTACTCCCCGGCGCGGCGGTAGCGCTCGGCCTTGTCGAGGAGGTCGCCGTCGCGGGCCGTGTCGCGGTCGCTGGAGCCGATGACGACGTGCGCCGCCGCCCGTCCGCCGGACAGGCGGTCCAGGGTCGCCAGGGAGCGGGCCGCCACGGTCGGCGCGGTGGTACCGACCCGGTGGGCGACGGCGACGCGCAGCCGGGTGGTGGCGGCCAGCGCCCAGGAGGCCACCAGCCAGGGGTCGGGCCACGAGCTGGACTGCACCACCAGGGCGCTGTCCAGCCCGTCCTCCTCGTTCTCGCGTGCGGTGCGGGTGACGTACGCGGGGTCGGCGGTGCGGTCGCGGCCGTCGGGGGCCCAGCGCAGGGCCTGGCGCTCCTGCGGGGTGCTGCCAGGGACGGGGGCGGCGCGGACCCCGCCGCGGATCTCCAGGGGCACGGACTCTCCTCGGATGGGAATCGGGACGGAACGGCGGCGGGGCGGGTGGTGGTGAGGGGCGGTGGTGGGGTGGGGCGGTGGTGGGTCAGCGGGCGGCGGGGCCGAGCCGGGCCAGGGTGTCGAGCAGCTTCGCCCGGCTGACGAACACCTCCGGCGGCAGCGACACGTACAGCTGGATGGTGGTGACGCCCGGGCGGTGGTAGGCCAGGATGCGCTCGCGGCACTCCTCCGGGGAGCCGCTGACGAACAGCCCGTCGACCACCTCGTCCGGCAGGGCCTTCTGGGCGCCCTCCGGGTCCCCCGAGGTCCACAGGCGGTGCGTCTCGGCGAGCAACTCGCCGTGGCCCAGCCAGTCGTGGAACTTCCGGTACGGCTCGCGGTTGAGGATCCAGGCCAGGAAGGGCCGGGTGGCGCGGTGCGCGTAGTCGGTGTCCTCGGTGGGGCAGACGAAGACCTTCACCACCAGCTCCTTGCCGGGCGGCTGCGGGCCGACGGTCTCCAGGATCTTCGGCACGTCGTGCGGGAACAGCAGGTTGGTGATGGCGCCGTCCCCCTCGGTGAAGCCGAGCCGGAGCATGTTGGGCCGCAGCGCGCCCAGGATCACCTTGACCGGCTCGGCCGGCGGGTGCGGCAGCCGGTAGCCGGTGATGTCGAAGGTGTCGAACCCGCCGGTGACGTACTCGCCGCGCAGCGCCCGGGTGACGAAGCGCAGCACGTCCCGGGTGCGCTTGAACGGTTCGTCGAACGGAATGCCGTTGATGTCGGTGACGTGGGCGGGGACCGAGGCGCCGATGCCCAGCAGGAGCCGGCCGGGGGCGAGTTGGGCGAGCGTCGCGGCGGTCTGGGCGAGCACCGCCGGGCCGCGGGTGTGCACCGGGACGATGCCGGTGGCGATCCGCAGCGACGAGGACCACGCCGCCGCGGCGGCCAGCGGGGTGAAGGCATCGGTGCCGCCACCCTCGGCGCTCCACACGTCGGTGTAGCCGAGGTCGGGCAGCCGCTCGACCAGGAAGCGGTGCCGGTCGATGGTCAGTCCCGGCAGGGGCAGCGTGATGCCCCACTTGGGTGGCTCGGCCTCGGGGTGGTGGTGTGGCGGGTACGGGGTGGTCATCGGACGGGTGTCCTTCCTGGGCGCTCTGTGCTTCGGTGCTTCGGTGCGGGGGTGGGGGTGGGGCGGGAATTCCTGGGGGCGGGGCTCAGCCGACCCAGACCGTGGTGAGGTCGAGGAACCAGGACTGCGGCTGCACCAGCCCGTGGACCTTCGGCGAAAGGGCCCGCGGGTTGCGGTCGTTGACGACGAACAGCCAGGGCGCGTCCTGGGTGACGAGCGTGAGGGCCTTGCGGTACCCGGCCTGCCGGGCGGCCTGGTCGGCGTCGGCGGCCGAGGCCGCCAGCAACCCGTCGACCTGCGGGTTCGCGTAGTGGCCCGTCCAGAACGGGCTCCCGGAACCGATGAACAGCGGCAGCAGCGCCTCGGACTGGAACAGCGTGGTGGACTGGGCGACGGCATCGGAGCCGAGCGCCACTTGGCCCTTGGCCTCGGCGCCGATCAGGGTGGTCCAGTCGGTGGTGCGCAGTTCGACCCGGATGCCGACGGCGGCGAGGTCCCGCTGGAGGGCCTCGGCGATCGGCACCGGCAGCAGGTTGCCGCTGCCGCCGGTGGGCACGGTGACGGAGGTGGCGAAGCCGTTCGGGACGCCGGCCTCGGCGAGCAACTGCCGGGCCTTGGCGGGGTCGTAGGAGTAGGCGTCGCCGGCGGGGTCGTAGGCGGCGGTGGCCCGCGGCGCGGCCTGGTAGGCGGGGTCGGCGGTGCCGTGCAGCAGCTTGTCGGCGATGGCCTTGCGGTCGATCGCGTAGTTGGCGGCCCGGCGCACCAGCGGGTTGTTCCAGGGCGCCTTGGACGTGTCCAGGATCCAGTACCAGAGGTGGTCGTAGCTGTTGGTGGCGATCGTGACGCCGTCCGACGTCAGGCTCTCGATGTCGTCCGGGTTCGGGTACTCGATCCAGTTGGCGCCGCCGGAGCGCAGGGCCGCGGTGCGGGCGGCGGCGTCCGGCAGCGCCTTGATCACCAGCCGGTCGAGCCTGGGGGCGCCACGCCAGTAGTCCTTGTTGGCGGCGAGCTCGATCTGCTGGCCCTCGGTCTGTGAGACGAAGCTGAACGGGCCGGTGCCGACCGGGTGTTGGGCGAAGTTCGCCGAGCCGGACCTGCGGACGGCGGTGGGGCTGGCGATCAGGACGTGCGCGAGGTCCTCGGGGAAGTGGCCGTTGGGCTCCTTGGTGACCAGTTCGACGTGCTCGGCGTCGGTCTTGCGGTAGGAGACGATGTCGCCCGCGTACTCCGCGGCGGCGGCGCCCAGGGCGTCGGTGTACTCGGGGCTGCCCTTGTCGAGGTAGCGCGCCAGGTTGAAGACCACGGCGTCGGCGTCGAAGGGGGTGCCGTCCTGGAACTTCACGTCCTTGCGGAGGGTGAACGTCCAGGTCCTGCGGTCGGCCGCGACCTGCCAGTCGGTGGCGAGGGCGCCGGTGACCACCGGCGGCTTGTCGGTGCCCTTGAGCAACTCGTAGCGGGTCAGGCCCTCGTAGAGCTGGAAGGAGACCAGGCGCTTGCCCTCGAAACCCGCGCCGCCGATCACGGTGTCGGTGTTGGGCAGCTTGCCGGTGGCGCCGATGACCAGTGTCCCGCCGCGGCCGTCACCGCCGCCCGCCCCGGTCGCGCCGCCGTCGGACCCGGCGCAGCCGGCGGCTGCGGCGAGCAGGGCGACGGCGGCCGGCAGGGCGACGGCTCTGGAGCGGATGCGGGCGGTGCGGTTCATGGTGATTCCTCGTCGGTTCGGTGGTGCGTCTGCGGTGCGTCTGTGGTGCGTCTGCGGTTCGGCTGTGGTTCGGCTGTGGTTCGTCGGGGGAGGGCGGTCGCGTGGGCGTGGGCGTGGGCGTGGGCGTGGGCGTGGGCGTGGGCGTCAGGGCGCGGACGGGGCGGCGCCGGTGGCGGCTTCCAGCAGGGCCCGGGTGTACGGGTGCGCGGGGGAGTCCCAGAGACGGTCGGCGGGGCCCTCCTCCACCACCCGGCCCGCCCGCAGCACCAGCACCCGGTGGGCGAGATGACGGACGACGGCGAGGTCGTGGGAGATGAACAGGTAGGCCAGGCCCGTGCGTTCACGCAGACCGGTGAGCAGGTCGAGCAGCCGGGCCTGCACGCTGCGGTCCAGGGCCGACGTGGGCTCGTCGCAGACCAGCAGCTCCGGCCCGGTGGCCAGCGCCCGGGCGACGGCCACCCGCTGCAGCTGCCCGCCGGACAGCTCCCGCGGGTAGCGGGCGGCGAGTGCGGGCTCCAGACCGACCTGGGTGAAGAGCCGGGCGACTTCCGCGGCACGCTCGGCGCGCGGCGTGCCGTGCAGCCGCAGGACGAAGGCGACCGCCTCCCCGGCCCGCAGGCTCGGGTTGAGCGAGCCGCGCGGGTGCTGCGGGACGAACTGCAGCCGGCCCCGCAGCGCGCGGTCGGCGCGCCCGCGCAGCCGGTACGGGTCGCGGCCCGCGAAGCGGACGCTGCCGGAGTCGGGGGAGAGCAGGCCCAGGGCGAGGCGGGCCAGGGTGGACTTCCCGGAGCCGGACTCGCCGACCAGGCCGACGGTCTCGCCGGGGGCGACGCGGAGGCTGACCCCTGCCAGGGCCGTCCGGTCGCCGAAGCGCTTGCCGACGGCGTCGAGGGCGAGCAGGGGGGCCTCGGTGGTGGGTGCGGGCCGGTGGTCGGTCGCGGTGTGGGGGCCGGTCGGGCGCTGGTCGGTCGCGGTGTGGGGGCCGGTCGGGCGCTGGTCGGTCGCGGTGTGGGGGCCGGTCGGGCGCTGGTCGGTCGCGGTGTGCAGGCCGGCGGCGGTGCGGGGGTCGGTGCTCATCGGCGGGCTCCCGGTTCGGCGGCCACCAGGGCGGCGGTGAAGGCGTGGTCGGGCTCGCGGAGCACCCGCTCGGCCGGGCCGAGTTCGACGACCCGCCCGGCCCGCATGACCGCCACCGTGCCGCCGATCCGCCGGGCCACCGCGAGGTCGTGGGTGACCAGCAGCAGCGCGATGCCGCAGTCGGCGCGCAGGGTGGTGAACAGGTCCAGGATCCGGCCGCGGACCAGGGCGTCCAGCGCGGTGGTCGGCTCGTCGGCGATCAGCAGCTCCGGCCCGCAGCAGATCGCGAGGGCGATCGCGGCGCGCTGGCGCAGGCCGCCGGAGAGTTCGTGCGGGTACGCCCGAGCGACCCGCTCCGGATCCGGGACGCCGGCGGTGGCGAGCAGCCCGGGGACGGCGGCACGGGCGGCCCGACGGCCGTCGGCTACCCCGTGCCGGCGCAGCACCTCGGCGAGCTGCGGGCCGATCCGGCGCAGCGGGTCGAGCGAGGAGCTCGGGTCCTGCGGCACGTAGCCGATGCGCCGGCCGCGGACGTCGGAGAGCGCGCGTTCGTCGAGCGTCCGCAGGTCCGTCCCGGCGAGGCGGACGGTGCCGCTCACGGCAGCGCCGCGCCCGGGCAGGCCCAGCACCGTCCGGGCGACGGTGGTCTTGCCGCTGCCGGACTCGCCGAGCAGCACCAGGGCGCCGCCGGCCCGCAGCGCGAGGGACACCCCGTCGACGGCCCGGACGCCGCCGGGGTACGTGACGCCCAGACCGTCGATCTCCAGCAGTGCGCCCGTCCGGTCACCCGATGCGCGGTTCGTCGGGCCGGCCGATCCACCGTTCGTCGGGCCACCCTTTCCGTGGCTCATCGGGTCACCTGCTTCGCGGCTCGCCGGGCCGCCGCCGGGGTGGCCCGTGGCAGGTGGGCGGCGGCGTCGCCGATGCGGGTGCGCAGCGCCTCGCCGAGGGTGTTGAACACGACCGAGACCGCGAGGATGACGAGGGCCGGCAGCACCGCCACCCAGGGATGGGTGAGCAGGGCGGGCCGCAGCTCGTCCAGCATCGCGCCCCACTCGGCGGTGGGCGGGGCGACGCCGAGCCCGAGGAAGGACAGCCCCGCGGCGTACACGACGGCGAGCCCCACCAGCGACGAGGCGTACACGAGCACCACCGGCGCCACCACGGGGACGACCTGACGGAGCACCAGCGCGCCCCAGCCGGCGCCGCTGACCCGGGCCGCCTCCAGGTACTCGGAGCTGCGGATCCGCCGGGTCTCGGTGAACGCGACCCGGGCGACCGCGGGGGTGAGCACCACGGACAGCGCCAGCACCGTCGCGCCCAGGCCGGGGGTGAGCAGCGAGGCGACGGCGATCGCCAGCAGCACCCCGGGGAACGCGTAGAGCACGTCCAGCGTGCGCAGCAGGGCCTGCTCGGTGAGGCGGCCGCCGAGCCCCGCCGCGATGCCGAGCAGCGTCCCGGCGACGGTGGCGACCGTGACCGGCACGAGCCCGCCGGTGAGCGAGGCACGCCCGCCCCAGACCAGACGGCTCAGCAGGTCGCGGCCCTGGCCGTCGGTGCCGAGGAGGTGGCCCGGGCTGCCGGGGTCGAGCAACCGGTCCGCGAGCCGTCCGGCGGCCGGGTCGTACGGCGCGACCAGCGGTGCGGCGAGGGCGAGCAGGAGCAGCAGTACGGCGAGCGCACCGGGGACGACCAGGCCCGCGTTCCGCCCGGTCCACCGGGTCGGTGTCATGTCAGACCCTCACCCTCGGGTCGATCGCCGCGTGCGCCGCGTCCACCAGGAGGTTGACACCGACGAACGCGACCGCCACCACCAGCACCCCGCCCTGCACCAGGGGCAGGTCGCGGGCGGTGAGCGCGTCGTACAGCAGCCGACCGATACCGGGCCAGGCGAACAGGGTCTCCACGAAGACCACCCCCTCCAGCAGGTAGGCGAGTTGCAGGCCGCCGATGGTCAGCAGCGCGGGCGAGGCGTTGTGCACGCAGTGCCGCAGCACGGCGGCCGGGCGCAGACCGCGGGCGCGCAGCGAGTCGGCCAACTCGCCGGCCAGGACGGTGCCCAGTGCGGCCCGGAACACCCGGGCGGTGAGGCCGAGCGGCACGAGCGCGGCCGCGACGGCGGGCAGCACCAGGTGCCTGGCCAGGTCGGCCGGGCCGCCGGAACCGAACACGTCGTGCGTGCCGCCGGCCGGCAGCCAGCGCAGGCCGACCGCGAAGACGGCGATCAGCAGCAGCGCCACCGAGTACTGCGGCGCGGACACCGCGAGGGTGGACAACGCCCCGGAGATCCGCCCACCGGGGCCGCGCGGGCGCAGCGCGCCCACCGCGCCGAGCGCCACCCCGCCCGCCAGCACCAGCAGGAACGCGGCCCCGGTCAGGGTGAGGGTCCGGCCGAGCGCGGGGAGCAGGAGGTCGGCGACCGGGCGCTGTCCGGAGACGGACGTACCGAGGTCGCCGGTGAGCGCGTGGCCGAGCCAGTCGACGTAGCGGACGGGCAACGGCTGGTCCAGGCCCAGCCGTTCGGTGAGTTCCCGCCGCGCTCCGGGCGGCGCTCCCGGGCCGAGGAAGGCGGCGACCGGGTCGCCGGGGACGAGCGCGACGGTCGCGAAGACGACGGCGGTGACGCCGAGCAGCGTGGGGACGGCCAGCAGGAGCCGGCGCAGCAGGAACCGGGTCACCCGTCGGCCCTCCGGGGCGGGGCGCCGGACGGGCCGGCGGCGGGCCGGTGGGGCGGTGCGGGCATGGTCCTGCTGCTCCTTCGGGAGTCGGGCGTGTCGGGAGTCGGGCGCGTGCCAGGGATCGGGCGTGTCGGGGGTCGGGCGCGTGTCAGGGGTCGGGTGTGCGGAGGGGAGAGGGCCGAGGGTCGGGCGCGTGTCAGGGGTCGGGTGTGCGGAGGGGAGAGGGCCGAGGGACGGGTGTGCGGGCGGTCCGGTGGGCCGGGCCGTCGGTTCGGCCCCGGGGCGGGGGCGGTCGGCGCGTGTCCGGGGTCGTCAGCGGAACTCGGGTGCCGTCAGCGGGAGTCGGAGCACCGCCGCGGCGGCCGCGGTCGCTTGGAGGAGCGTTGCGGATGCACGGCCCGGACAGCCAGTCAGTTCCTGGTGCTGTTACTCCCGGTCACAGGATCCGTGGGTGGCGGGAGTGCCGCTGCCCGGGCCGCCGGGGCCCGGTCCTGTCCTTGACCAGCACAAGGAACCGGACCTAGGGTTCCCCGCATGGCTATTCGGCGGACCGGCTTCACCTTGGTCGGGATCGGCGGCTCGTGGCACCGAAGGTGTTTCGACGAGTCCTGTCGATCGCGCTCCACGCGCTGACCGCCCCGGTCCACACCCGCCGCGGTCGGCGCCCCCTCCTCACCCGGAATCCATGCCCGACGCCCGTCCGCGTCGCCGGCGGAGCCCTGTCGCAGCACACCGCGTCCACGGGGCCGACCAGCCACCAGCTAGGGGGACCGCATCGCCATGCCACGCCACAGACGTCCGACCTCCGTCCCCGGAGGTGCCCGATGGCAGCAGTGAGCACCTTCGCCGCCCCGGCCGGCCCTCGGGGCCGCCGGCTTCCCGCCCGCCGCGGCGCCTGCGGCGGCCCCGGCCCGGGGGACGCCCCCGGAACCGGGCCGGCCCGGCCGCGGGCCGAGATCGACAACCCGCTGGACCTGATCGCCGGTCACCAGCTGCTGGCCGAACCGGCACCGCCCGCCCCCGGCCGGGCCGACGCCGGCTGCGGCTGCGGCCACCCGATGTGCGTGGACGAGGACCGCGACCGTACCGCGCTCGCCCGGGTGTTCCTGGTCGAGCGGCACTCGGTGGCCAGCGCCGGGCTGCGCAGCGTGCTGGCCACCGCGCCCGGACTGGCGGTGGTCGGCTCCACCGGTGACCCGCTGCGCGCCGTGGCGGCCGTGCACCGCATCGCCCCCGACGTCGTCCTGCTCGGCCGCGGCGCGAGCCTGGAGGAGGACCTGGCGGCCGTGGTGGCGCTACGCGGACCCGACGGGGCACCCGACGCCCGGGTCCTGCTGCTGCGCCGGGCCGAGTCGACCGCCGAGGCGAGCCGGATGCTGCTGGCCGGAGCCAGCGGGTGCTTCCCGCTCGACCTCGCGGGGGAACGGATCATCGGCGCGGTCCAACTCGTCGCGGCCGGCGGGTCGGTGTTCCTGCCGGCGCCGCCGCCCGCCCGGACCCATGCGGCGGCACCCGCCCGGCACCTCGGCGAACTGCCGCCGCAGCAGGCCGGGCTGACCGAGCGCGAGCGCGAGGTGCTCGTCGAGCTCGGGCACGGGCTGAGCAACGCCGAGATCGGGCGTGAACTCGCCCTGGCCGAGGCCACCGTGAAGAAGCACCTCACCCAGGCCATGCGCAAGATCGGGCAGCCCGACCGGCTGCGCGCCGCGCTCTACGCCCACCGCCACGGGCTCGCCGGATAGGTCCGGCTCCCACGCACGCACCGCCCGAGGGCGGGTCCCGCCGGTACGCGGGGCCCGCCCTTCGTGGTGTCCGCCCTTCACGGTGTCCGGCTTCGGCCGTGCCGCCGTTCGCCGTGCCGCCGTTCGCCGTGCCGTCGTGCCGTCGTGCCGTCGTGCCGTCGTGCCGCCGTTCGCCGTGCCGCCGTTCGCCGTGCCGCCGTTCGCCGTGCCGCCGTGCCGCCGTGCCGCCGTGCCGCCGTGCCGCCGTTCGCCGTGCCCCGGCTCCCGGAGGGCGGGGCGCCGGGCGACCTTCGGAGCATCCGCACGGCGACGATCGGCGCCCTGACCGGCGCCGTTCGGGGCTACCGAGCCGGTCGGGCCGCTTCGTAGCGTGGCGGGAACGACGACGACACGACGGTCCGAAGGATCGTTCAGCCGAAGGGAGATGGCCCGATGGGGGGTGTGTCCGACGGGACGGTCGGTGCGACCGGCTCCGGTGGCCGGGCGGGCGGCGAGGCCGGGCCGCGCACGGCGGTCCTGGCCGCCGGCGCGGGCCGACGGCGCCCCGGTGCGGAGCAGCCGAGGTCGCCGTACCGCGCGATGCCGGACGCCGAGCGGTCCGCGCTCTGGCGGCAGCGGCTGCACGAGGCCGAGGCCGGGTTGACGCGGTACCTGGTGTCCCGCGGGGACGAACTGCACCTCACCGACTGGTTCGTCCTGCAGTCCGAGCTCTTCGCGGACCTGCCCGAGCGGGACGCGCCGGCCGTCGAGTGGCAGCGGGTGTTCTTCCGCGACCAGGCATTGATGGAACGTTTCCTCGTCCTCCGCTACGGCGAGGAGGTGCTCGGCGACTGGGCCCGCTCCAACGCCGAGGTGCACCGCGACGTCGAGCCCGACCACGGCCGGGGCGCCGCCGACCCGATCCACCGGATCGCCCGGCAGGCCGAACTGTACGGCTCGGACTACGAGTTCGACGACGACGCGGAGCCCGGCCCCGAGCACGCCGGGCTCACCATCACGCACTGCGCGATCTGGGACTACCGCGAGAAGGCCCGCCGCTCGGGCGTCCGTCTGACCCTCGCCTCGCCCTGCACCTACTGCACCGAGGCGCTGTCCGCCAACATCCGCGCCAAGGGCTACCGGCCCGCGCACCGGCTGACGCACGGTCCGACCGGCCACGGCTGCCGCTGGGAGTGCACCGCCGCGAGCGCGGACGGCTCGCCGGCCGGGGACGTCCGGCCCGGGGGAGCCGCCCGGCCTGCGGAGCCCGCCGCGCCCGCCGCGCCCGCTCCGCCTTCCGGCCCCGCCGAACCCACCGTCACCGACGAACCCGGGGAGTCCTGACATGTGCGGAATCACCGGCTGGATCGACTGGGACACCGACCTGCTCCACCAGGCCCGGGCGCTCCGGGAGATGACCGCCACCCTCGCCTGCCGGGGCCCGGACGCCGACGGCGTCTGGCTCTCCCGGCACGCGGCCCTCGGCCACCGGCGGCTGTCCGTGATCGACCTCGACGGTGGCGTCCAGCCGCTCGCCGACCGACCCGGACCGGACACCGCGGCCGTCCTCTCCTACAACGGCGAGCTCTACAACCACCGCGAACTGCGCACCGAACTGGAGGCCCTCGGGCACGTCTTCCGGACCCGCTCGGACACCGAGGTGGTCCTGCGCGCCCACCTCCAGTGGGGCCGGTCCGCGCCGTCCAGGTTCAACGGCATCTTCGCCTACGCCCTGTGGGACGCCCGGCAGGAGGAACTGCTGCTGGTCCGCGACCACCTGGGCATCAAACCGCTCTTCTGGCACGACCACCGCAGCGGCGTGCTGTTCGGCTCCGAGCCGAAGGCGGTGCTCGCCAACCCGCTGTTCCGCGCCGAGCTGGACGCGGAGGGCATCGCCGAACTGTTCGCGCTGCCCGCCGCACCGAGCGCCGGCCACGGCCTCTTCCGCGGCCTCCACGAGGTGCGGCCCGGCCACCTGGTGGCCGTCACGCGCGCCGCCACCCGCGAGGTCCGCTACTGGCGGCTGGAGTCTGCCGAGCACCGGGACGACGCCGCGACCACCCGGGCGACCGTCCGCGGCCTGCTCGCCGACGCCGTCGGACGGCAGCTGATCAGCGACGTCCCGCTGTGCACCCTGCTCTCCGGCGGCGTCGACTCCAGCGCCGTCACCGCGCTGGCCGCCGCGGCCCGCGAGCGGGCCGGCCAGGGCAAGATCACCAGCTTCTCCGTCGACTTCCCCGGCAGCGCCGACCGCACCCCCGACGCCTGGCGGACCACCCTCGACGCCCCCTACGTGGAGGCCGCCGCCGAGCACATCGGCACCCTGCACACCACCGTCCTGGTGCCCGACGACGACCTGCTGGACGCCCGCGACGCCGTCCTGCGCGCCCGCGACCGCCCCGGGTGGGGCGAGATGGACGCCTCCCTGCACCTGCTCTTCCGTGAGGTGCGGCGGCGCTCCACCGTCGCGCTCTCCGGCGAGGCCGCGGACGAGATCTTCGGCGGCTACCCCTACTTCCACGACGCCGCCGCGGTCGCCGCCCCGACCTTCCCGTGGCTGCACGGCAGGGCCACCCCGGCGGACCTGCTGCGCGCGGACGTCCGGGCCGAGGTGCGCCCCGAGGAGTACACCGCCGCCGCCTACCGCCGCTCGCTCGGCGAAGTACCGCGCCTGGACGGGGAGCCGGCCCGCGACGCGCGGATCCGCGAGGTCTTCCACCTCGCGCTGACCCGCTGGCTGCCCCCGCTGCTGGACCGGGTCGACCGGGTGTCGATGTCGGTGGGCCTGGAGGTCCGGGTGCCGTTCTGCGACCACCGCCTGGTGGAGTACCTGTGGAACGTCCCGTGGGCGCTCAAGGCGCCGGACGGGCGGGCCAAGGGCCTGCTCCGGGACGCCGTCCGGGACCTCCTCCCGCCGCAGGTCACCGACCGGCCCAAGAGCGGGTACCCGTCCACGCCCGCCGTCCGCTACACCGAGGTGCTCACGGCCCGGGCGCAGGACCTGCTGGCCGACCCGAACGCGCCGGTGTTCGAGCTGGTGGACCGCGAGCTGGTCCGCCGGCTGCTCGCCGAGGGCCGGCCACTGCCCAGCCCGCGCACCGCGCCGAACCCGGTCGGCGGCCTCGACCACCTCGTCCAGGTCGACGAGTGGCTGCGCGCCTACCGGGTGGGGCTGCGATGAGCGGCGCCGCCCCGACCGCCGCCCCGGCCGCCGCCCCGACCGCCGCCTCCGACCTGCGGGCGGCCGTCGACGGCCCCGAAGTGCGGGCGGCCGTCGAGGAACCGGACGTACGGACGGCCGCCGAGGACTTCCGGGCCGCCTCCCGCGGCTGGACCAGCGGGGTCGCGGTGATCACCGCCCGCACCGGCGAGGAGGTCTTCGCCAAGACGGTCTCCTCCTTCAGCACCCTCTCCCTCGACCCGCTGCTGGTCACCGTCGCGATCGGCCGGCACAGCCCGCTGGTCGCCGCCGTCCGGGCCTCCGGACACTTCGGACTGTCGATCCTGACGAACCGTCAGATATCCGTCGCCCGGCGGTTCGCCACCCCCGGGGCCGGCCGCGCGCGCGGCGCCTTCGCCGCCGTCGGCGCCCACGCCGCCGTACCGATGCGGACGGCCGCCACCGGCGCGCCGCTCGTCGAGGACGCCCTGGCCCGGTTCGACTGCCGGCTGCACGCGGACCTCCCCGGCGGCGACCACACCATCCTGGTCGGCCGGGTCGCCGCCGCCGCCCGCGACGACGGCACACCCCTCCTCTACCACGACGGCCAGTACCGCGTACTGGCCCCGAATCCCCTCACCACCAACGGAGTCGGCGCATGACACTGCTGGACACCCGCACCGGTCGCGGCGCGCCCGCCACCGCCCGAGGCCTCCTCACCGGCGACCGCTACCGGGCCGAACTCGACGACGGCCGTGAGCTGTACCTCGACGGCCGACGGATCGCCAACCCCGCCGAGCACCCCGCGTTCCGCCCGGCCGTGGACGAACTGGCCCGCCTGCTCGACCTCCAGCACGACCCCGACCACCGCGACCTGCTCACCTGGCAGGACCCCGACAGCGGCCTGCGGCTGGCCCGCGCCTACCAGCCCCCGCGCACCCTCGACGACCTCCGGCTCCAGCGCCGCAGCGCCGAGTTCTGGCACGCCGAAGCACTCGGACAGCAGGGCCGCTCGCCCGCCTTCATGGCCTCCATCGCCGTCGGCGTCCACGACTTCCGGCACCGGCTCGCCGAGGCCGACCCCCGCTTCGGCGCCAACGCCGAAGCCTGGTACCGCCACTGCGCCACCAACGACCTCGTCCTCTCGCACGCCCTCGGCGACCCGCAGATCGACCGCTCCGCCTCCCCGGTCGACGACCCCGACCTCGCCCTGCGCGTCATCGAGGAGAACGACCAGGGCATCGTGGTGCGCGGCGCCAAGCAGCTCACCACCCTCGCCCCGCTCGCCCACGAAGTACTGGTCTACCTCTCGGCCTCCTTCACCGAGGGCCGCGGCGAGCAGTTCGTGAGCTGGTTCGCCCTGCCGCTCGACACCCCCGGCCTGATCACCCTCGCCCGCGAACCGCTCGGCACCGCCGCCTGGGGCCACGCCCACCCGCTCGGCGCGCGGTACGACGAGCAGGACGCGATGCTCTTCTTCGACGACGTCCTGGTGCCCTGGGAGCGCGTCTTCCTGTTGCGCGACCCCGCCCTGGCCCGGCTCGGCCTCGCCCGGATCAACGCCTGGAGCGCCTACATCGGCCACGTCCGCTACCGCGAGCGGCTGCGCACCCTGCTCGCCACCGCCACCCTCCTCGCCGAGTCGATCGGCGTGGACGGCTTCCGCAACATCCAGGAGGACCTCGGACGCCTCGCCGGGTACGCCGAGCTGACCGAGTACTTCCTGGACGCCGCCGAAGCCCGCGGCGGCCCCACCGACAGCGGCCTCTTCGCCCCCGGTGACACCGCCGCCTCCCGGGTCTGGTCCGCCGAGGTCGCCGGCAGCGCCGTCGAGATCGTCCGCCGGATCGGCGCCTCGGGACTGCTCATCCAGCCCACCGCCGCTGACCTCGCCCACCCCCGGCTGCGCCCGCACCTGGACCGCTACATGCGCGGGCGCGGCATCGACGCCGAGCGCAAGTCCCGGCTGTTCCGGATCGCCTGGGAGCTCACCGGCGACGGCTTCGGCCAGCGCCAGGACCTCTACGAGTACGTGCACCGGGGCGACCTCGCGCGCAACCGGATCAACATCTTCAAGCGGTACGACCAGAGCGGGGCCCGTGAGCGGCTGCTGCAGCTGGTCGACCGGCCCGCCGACGCCGAGGAGAACCAGAAGTGACCGCGTCCGCCGTCGAGATCCAGGCCCGCACCCTCGCCGGGTACGCCGACGCCAGCCGACTGCGCCAGGTCCAGGACCGCGACTGGGTGCTCGACCAGGTCACCGGCGCCCCCGAGACCCTGATCGACCTCGGCAGCGGGATCGGCCAACTGCTGCAGGCCGCCCTCGAACGGTTCCCCACCTTGCGGCGCGCCGTCGGCCTGGAACGCTCACCGCACCGCATCGCCGAGGCCGCCGAGCGGCTCCGGCCGTACGGCGAGCGGGTCGCCCTGCACCGGGCCGACCTCACCGCGCCCGAGCCGCTGCCCTTCCGGGCCGAGGTGATCACCCAGACCTCGGTGCTGCACTGGCTCCACCCGGACGAGGAACGGATCTTCGCCTGGGCCGGCGCCCACCTCACCCCCGGCGGCACGTTCCTGCTCACCACCTACCACCCCGCCCGGGACGAACACGGGCTCGGCGGCGAGGACGAACTCGTCCGGGACGCCCTGGTCGCCCTCGGTACCCCGTACGACGAGGTGCCCGGCGCCTTCGCCCGCGGCGGCGTCCTGCCCATCGCCACCCGCACCAGGACCGTCGAGGACCTCGCGGCGCTGATCGGCCCGCACCTGCGGGTGGCCGGCCACCTGGAGCGCGACGCCGTCGTCACCGTCGACGGCGCCGCGCAGTACGAGCACTTCCACGCCGCCACCTTCGGCGACTACTACAGCGGCCTCGTGCCGGAGGACCGGCGGGCGGAGTTCTTCCGCGCCGTCGGCGAGAGCGCCTGGCGCCGGCAGCGGGAGCGCGGACACGTCAGCCACATGGCCGTCCGGCTCTGGTCGTTGACGTCCCGTTGACAGTGTGCGGTCGTTGACGGTGTGTGCTGTCGTTAACAGTGTGTGTAGCCCGCCGCTCACCCCTGGGAGGAGCGGCGGGCTCCACCTACGCTGGGGCCGAACCCCGGAACCCCCGACGTCCGCAGCAAGTGTCCGAGGAGCCCACCCGTGTCAACTCCCCCCGCCGGACGGGAACTCGGCGCCTTCCTGCGCGCCCACCGCGAACTCCTCAAGCCCGCCGACGTCGGCCTCACCGCCACCACCCGCCGCCGCACCCCCGGCCTGCGCCGCGAAGAGGTCGCCTCCCTCTCCGGCGTCGGCCTCGCCTGGTACACCTGGGTCGAACAGGGGAGGGTCGCCGCCTCCCGGCAGGTGCTGGAGGCGATCGCCCGCGTGCTGCGGCTGGACGACGCGGGCCTGCGGCACGCCCTGCGCCTGGCCGGCTACCACGAGCCCGCCCCGGCCGCCGGGCCCGAGGGCACCGGCCGCGTCGCCGAGGCCATCCAGCCCGTCCTCGACTCCTGGCCCACCAGCCCGGCCGTCCTGCTCGACCGCCACTTCGACCTGCGCGGCTGGAACGCCGCGTGGGCGGCGCTGTGGGGCCCGCCCGAGTTCGTGCCCGCCGACCGGCGCAACCTCATGTGGGTGATGGCCGCGCACCCGCGGGTGCGCGCGGTGCTGCCCGACTGGGAACCGCTCGCGATGAACGTCTTCCAGCACTTCCGCGCGCAGGCGGGCCCCGCCCTCGCCGACCCCCGCACCCGCGAGGTCTACCGGCACCTGGACGAGGACGCGCCGGAGCTCCGCCACTGGTGGGGGTGCCACTCGGTGGCGGAACTGACCGTGCGCACCGTCACCGTCGCGCCGGCCGGCCTCGGCCCGGTCCGGCTGACCCTGTCGTCCTTCCACCCGGTGGACGACCCGTCCGCGACGGTGCTGCTGTTCACCCCGACCGCCGCCGCCGACCGGGCGCGGGTGACCGAACTGGTCGAGCATCCGTTGCGCGCGGTCGGCGGCGGCGAGGGGGAGCGCCGGGTCGGCTGAGCCGGTCTCAGGCCTCCGGCGCGGTGGCGGCCGCGGTGGTGGCGCCGGTGGTGGCGGTGGCGCCGGCGGTGGCGGTCGCGTTGTGGCGCAGCCCCGCACTGACCGCCAGCCCGCCGAGCGCGGCCAGCAGCGCCAGCCCGGCGCCGACCAGCAGGGTGCCCTGCGCGACGTCGCCGAACGTCCCCACCACCCAGGCGCCGACGCCGGTGCCCGCGTACATGGTCGAGGTCAGCCAGGCGCTGGAGGTCGCCCGCAGCTCCGGGGCGATGGTGCCCGCCAGCGTCTGCTGGTCCGTCACGAAGCCCCCCGAGGCGAGGAACCACACCGTCACCCCGGCCAGGGCGAGGACCAGGCCCGGCCCCTCGGCCGTCACCGCGATCCCCACCGCCAGCAGGACGCCCCACAGCGGCAGCAGCGGAAGGTCCGAACGCCCGGCGGTCCTGGCCCGGTCGCCGAGCCGACCGCCCACCAGCGAACCGGCCATGCTGCCCGCGCCGACCAGCACGCCCACCAGACCGAGCGCCTGCACCGACAGGTCGAAGCGCTGCACCAGCAGCGCGCCGAGGAAGGTGTAGGCGCCCAGGTTGGCCGTGTTGAACACGGTGTTGACCAGCAGGGCGCGGCGCAGCGTCGGGTCGGCCCAGCCCGCCAGGATCGCCCGGACCGCGCCCACCCGTGGCGCGGGCGCCCCGGCCGGTCCGCCCCCGACCTGACGCAGCAGCAGCGGCACCGCGGCGGCCGTGCCGACCGCCAGCGCCCAGAACGCCGAGCGCCAGCCGGCCAGCCCGGCCAGGAACCCGCCGAGCGGCACACCGATCACCTGGCCGCAGGAGAACAACGCCATGGCGAGGCCCAGTGCCCGCCCGCGCACCGCCTCCGGCGCGGTCTCGGCGATGTGCGCCCAGATCGCCGGCCCGGCCGCAGCCGCCGCCAGCCCCGCCACCGCGCGGGAGACGACCAGCAGGGTCAGCCCGGTGGACAGGGCCGCCGCCGCGTTGGACAGGACGAACAGCAGGGTGCCCACGACGAGGGTGCGCCGACGGCCGAACCGGTCGCTCGACAGCCCGAGGAAGGGCGCCGCGACGGCGTACACCAGCACGTACGCCGTGACGCTGGACGCGGCGGCCGCCTCGCTGGTGCGGACCGAGTCCGCGATGGTCGGCAGCAGTGGCGACACCAGGAACGTCTCCGTGCCGAACAGGAACAGCAGGAGGAACACCCCTGCGTAGCGCCACCGGTCGAAGCCCGGTGCCGGTGCGTCCAGCGGCGGGACCTCCTCGGCCCGGTCGGGCAGGGGCGGGTCGGAGATGCTGCTCACGACGGGGTACCACCTTCTGGTACGGGGCGCGGCCGGCCCTCGGACGGCGGGCGGAAGCGGCCGCGCGACGGCTGACAGGACGTCCGATGCGGCCATCCTGCGGACCGGCCCGGCACCCCAGCCAGACAGGCGGTGATCCTGTGACCACGGCTCACAGGCTCGGCGCGGCGTCGTGCGGCGTCGTGCGTTGTCATGCGGCGTCGTGCCGCGTCATGCGGGCGTCGTGCGGTGACGTGCGGCGTGGTGCGCTGTGGTGCCAACTCCGGGGCACGGGGCGCACAGCCGCCCGGCCGGGTCGGCCGTAGCTTCGAGGAGTGCCGAGCCGCCGACCGCGGACTCCGCAGAACGGGCCCGGCCGCGCGCACCCCGACCGGGCGACCGGACCCACCGGACGCCCTTCCGCCCACCGGACCCCTTGCCACCCCCCGGACCCCTTGCCACCCCCCGGACCCCTTGCCCACCCCCGGACCCCCTTCCCCGAACAGGAGCACCCGATGGAAACCGTGCACCGGACCGCCGACGAGACCTCGCACCCGACCGGCGGCGGCCAGCCGCTGCTGCACCAGAAGGGCGCCGAGACCCAGGCGTTCGGCACGCTCAAGCAGCTGCCGATCGGCCTCGGCCACGACACCCGCATGTACGGCTGCCAGCGGCTGAACCGCGTCCTCGCCGACACCCAGATCCTCTACTCGCTCTACAAGAAGCACCACTGGCTCATGCGCGGGGCGACCTTCTACTCGCTCCACCTGATGCTGGACAAGCACGCCGACGCCCAACTGGCCATCGTGGACGCCCTGGCCGAGCGGGTGCAGAGCCTCGGCGGCGTCGCCGTCGGAGACCCGCGTCACGTCGCGGAGCTGACATCCGTCCCCCGGCCGCCGGACGGCGTCGAGAAGGTCCCCGTCATGCTGTCGCGACTGCTCGACGCGCACGAGCGGATCCTGATCGACGCCCGGGACGCCGCCGCCAGGCTCTCCGCGGAGGGCGACGAGGGCAGCGCCGACCTGCTCGTCTCGGAGGTCGTCCGCACCGGCGAGGCCCAGGTGTGGTTTCTGGCCGAGCACCTGGTCGACACCCCGCTGGTGCGCGGCTGATGGCGGACCCGCACGACGTCGCGGCGGCCGCCGCCGGCCCGGCCGAGCAGCCGGAGGCCCGGGCGGAACGCCGCTTCGAACCGGACCTCCGGTCGATGACCCGCATCAACCTGCGGCCCATCGCCTCACCCATGCCGCTGGGCTTCTTCACGGTGGCGATCGCCTCCGTGATGACGGGCTGCCTGCAGCTCGGGCTCCTCGGGCCCCAGGCCCGCGGCGCCGTCGCGCTGTGCGTGCTGCCCGCCTTCGTCCTGCAACTCCTGGTGAGCGTCCTGGCGTTCGGCGCCCGCGACGTGATCGCGGCGACGCTCATGGGGGTGTTCTCCGGCAGCTGGCTGGCCTACGCGCTCGTCATGTTCAGCGGCGCGGCGGACGGTCTGCCGGTGCTGGGCGTGTTCAACCTGGCGTTCCTCTGCTTCGGCGCGCTGATGGCCTCCGTGACCAGGCCCAAGCGCGCGCTCTGGTTCGTGCTGCTGGCCTCCCTGCCCCGCTGGGCGGCCACCGGCCTGTCGGGCCTCACCGGCGCCGAGTGGCTGACGCGCACGTCCGGGGCCCTCGGCCTCCTGGTGGCGCTCGTCGCGATGTACGCGGCCTTCGCGCTGATGCTGGAGGACATGCGCAGCGAGGAGGTCCTGCCCGTCGGCCGCAGCGGCCCGGCCCACACCGCCGTGGAGGGCGACCTCACCGTCCAGCTCCGCAATCTGGAACGCCAGGCAGGCGTGCGCCGCACGCTCTGACGGTCGCACTCCGGCCTCTCACTCCGGCCTCTCACCCCGGCCTCTCGCCCCGGTCTCGCGCCCCGGTCTCGCGCCCCGGTCTCGCGCCCCGGTCTCGCGCCCCGGTCTCGCGCCCCGGTCTCGCGCCCCGGTCTCGCACCGCGGCAGCCACGAACCCCCAGTCACCCACCGAGGAGTCCTCCTGTGTCCCGATCCGCCCGCCCCACCGTCGTCCTGGTCCACGGTGCTTTCGCCGACGCCTCCAGCTACGCCCGCGTCGTTCCGGAGCTGACCGCCGCCGGCCTGGCCGTGGTCGCTCCGGCGGTGCCCAACCGCGGTCTGGTCGACGACGCCGCGTACATCGCCTCGGTGGTCCGTGCCGTCGACGGGCCCGTGATCCTGGTCGGGCACTCCTACGGCGGCGCCGTCATCACCCTCGCAGGTGTGGAGGACAACGTCCGGGCACTCGTCTACCTCGCCGGGTACGCCCTGGAGCAGGGCGAGAGCCTGGGCGAGCTGCAGGGACGCTTCCCCGACTCGGGCCTCGCCGAGGCGCTGGTCCTGACCCCCTTTCCGGTGGCCGGTTCCACCGAGACCGGCACCGACGTCACCGTGGCGGTCGACCGGTTCCCCGCCCTGTTCGCGGCGGACGTCGACCCCGCGCTCGCGGCGGTGCTCGCCGTCTCCCAGCGCCCCCTGGCCGCACGGGCCTTCACGGAGACGGCCCAGGTCGCGGCGTGGAGGAGCAAGCCGTCCTGGGGCCTGATCGCCACCGAGGACCGGGCCATCAACCCCGAGGTGGAGCGCTACGGCTACCGGCGCGCCGGCATGACCACCGTCGAGGTCGACTCCTCGCACCTGGTCATGCTCGCCCGGCCCGACGCCGTGGTGGAGCTGATCCGGGAGGCGGTGCGGTCCACGGCCGGCTGACCAGCCTGCCTGGCGGCGCACGGCCGGTCGTCGACGGGCGTGCGCCGCTCCGGGTGCCGGAGCGCGAAGGAGGCGTCGTGCGCCGCGGTGTCGGCGGTCCGGGGCGCGGGCCGGTGTCAGCCCGAGGTGCGCGCCTGCCAGTAGGTGAACTGCTGGATCGGGTCGCCGAGGAGGTTCCACGGCCAGGCGGTGACGGAGTTGTCGATCAGGCGGAAGGTGTCACCGACCTCGTTCGCGCGGCCCGCCTGGATCAGGGCGAAGGCCAGCACGTTGAGGTCGGCGGCGGCCGCCGCGTGGCCGAGTCCGCCGAGCCGGGGCCATCCGTGCAGGGCGGTGTCGAGCGCGGTGATCGCCCGGTTGTGGGTCCACTGGCGACGGACCAGCAGTGCCTCGACGCCGCCGGCGGCCGACGTGCGGGCGTGTTCGTCCACGAGCGCCGTGAGTTCCACCGCGGCGGTCGGCGCGGTCGGCGGCGCGGAGGCCCGGACCGTGTCGACGAAGTTGAGCTGGGCGCTGCGCGACCCGCACTCCTCCGGCGACAGGTACCGCAGCATCTGCAGGTGGGCCTCGCGGTTCCACGGGTCCCGTTCGGCGACCTCGTGCCAGACGGCGACCACGTCGCGCGATTCCGCGCGCATCAGGCGCAGGATCCCGAGCAGGACGACCCAGGGCGTCGGATCCTCGGGCGAGATCTCGGCCGCGCGGTAGCAGGTGTCGGCCGCCGCGCGGGCGTCCTCCATTTGTCCCGCGTGCCGGCCGCGGACGAGTTGGACCCACCCCGCGAACGTCAGCGCGTCCGCGCTCTGGGCACGGCGCAGCACCCAGTTGTGCGCCAGGGAGGACGGTGCGGCCGCTTCGGCGAGGACGCCGAAACGGTGCCCGCGGCGGTCCCAGTCCGTGCCGGTCTCCCGGAGCAGCCGTTCGACCTGGTCGATCTGGATGGCGCTCTGGCCGGGCAGGCCCGGGGACTTGAGCTGGCGCCGGACGCGGCCGAGTTCGACGTCGTCGAGTTCGGGGCGCACGCTGGGGCTGGAGGCGCGAATTCTTCGGAAGAGCGACACGCGCCGCAGCCTAGGCCCATGGGCGATTTTCGGACAGCCCCCGGAATGACACATTCATGTCTCGGTGAATGCGGTGACGCTACCGCTCCGTACGGCGATCACCCGCTCCGTACGGCCCGGGCGGGTGCCGGCCATGATCGTTCCGGGGGAGTCGTGGAATTCCGGGCCGTGCGACACTGCCCCCCCTGATCATCGTGATCGGAGAGAGCCGATGCCCCCCCGGAGGCTGGTGTCGAGGGTCAATCGACACAGCCGATTTCCGGCCATTCCTTCACGCTGCGTACGGCCGGGCGGGTGCGGGGGCAGCAGGGCGCACCGCACCTTCGACCTCGTCGTCGGCGCCGACGGACTGCACTCCCGGACCCGGTCCCTCGCCTTCGGACCCGAAACCGACTTCGTCCGGCACCTGGGCCGCTACCAGGGGCACTTCACGATGCCGAACACCCAGGGCCTCGATCGCACCGGTCTGCTGCTGAACCTGCCCGGCCGGACCCTGGGCTGCTACACCGTCCACGACAACCGGGACCTGGTGGTCGGTTGGTTCTTCCGCTCGGCGCCGCTGAGCTACGGCCGGTGCGACACCGCCGCCCAGCAGCGGCTGGTGGCCACCAGGTTCAACGACGTCGGCTGGCGGGTCCCCGGCCTCCCCGACGCCATGCGCCGGTCGACCGACTTCTACTTCGCCCCCATCAGCCAGGTCGTCGTGAACGGCCTGCGCAGTGCCCGCATTGCCCGGTCCGGGCACGTACCTGCGTGGGAGCCGCCGGTCGCCGCCGGCCCTTCCCGTACCTGCACGACCCGTGGCGGGGCCGCGCCGGGTGATCTAGCATGCGCTGCCAGGCGGGCGCGAGGCCGGTGGGCGGCGACGGAAGGCGCGTGGGCAGTGAGCGGACGGCAGACCGGAAGGCCGACCCTGGAGACGGTCGCGGCCCGGGCCGGGGTGGGACGCGGCACGGTGTCCCGGGCGACCAACGGCTCGCACCGGGTGAGCGACCGGACGAGGGAGGCGGCCGGCCGGGCCATCGCGGAGCTCGGCTACGCACCCGACCAGGCGGCCCGGTCGCCGGCCGGCCGCCGGACGGACGCGATCGCGCTGGTCGTGCCCGAGACCGAGGCGCGACTGTGGGCGGAGCCGTACTTCCTGGACGTCATCCGCGGGGTGAGTTCCGAACTCGGCGCGGCAGACAAACAGTTGCTGCTCACACTGGTCCGCACCGAGCAGGAGCGGCGCCGCTTCGAGCAGTACCTGGCCGCGCAGCGGGTGGACGGCGTGCTGCTGGTCTCCGTCCACCGGGACGACCCGCTGCCGGACCGGGTACGCGCGCTCGGCCTGCCGGCCGTGCTGAACGGCCGCCGGTCGCCGCAGGAGCCGACGGCGTACGTCGACACCGACAACGTGGGGGCCGCCCGCTCGGCCGTGGAGCACCTGGCCGGGCGGGGGCGGTGCCGCATCGCCACCATCACCGGCCCGCTGGACATGGACGCCGCGTACGGCCGACTGGTCGGCTACCGCCACGCGCTGGCTGCGGCCGGCCTGCCCGCGGACGAACGCCTCGTCGCCGGAGGGGACTTCACGGAGGACGGCGGCCGCCGGGCGATGCGCGACCTGCTGGGGCGCTGCCCCGATCTGGACGCGGTGTTCGCCGCCTCGGACGTGATGGCGGTCGGGGCCCTCGCCGTCCTGCGGGCCCGGGGACTGGACGTGCCGGGCGACATCGCGCTGGTCGGCGTCGACGACTCACCGGTGGCCCGGCTCCTCGATCCGCCGCTGACCACCGTCCGCCAGCCCGTCGAGGAGATGGGCCGCGCGATGGCCGGGCTCCTGCTGCGGCAGATCGCCGGCGAGGACGCGGCGCCCTCCCGGTTGGTGCTGCCGACGGAGCTGGTGGTACGGCGGTCGTCCTGAGGGCCGGCCGTACCCGACCCCGGGCGCCACGAACCCCGGGCACCGGACCCCGGGCGCCACGAACCCCGGGCACCGGACCCCGGGCGCCACGAACCCCGGGCGCCACGAACCCCGGGCACCGGACCCCGGGCGCCACGAACCTCGGGTGCCACGCACCAACCCCCGTCGGCCGTTCGGACGGTCGGCGGGGGCCCGGGGCCCATGGCCCGGTGTCACGGGGCGTCGGGAAGCCGCGGACGCACTGGGGTCAGGCGAGGGGCTTGTCGACGACGGCCTTGGTGTGGCTGAACGTGTCGATCGAGTACTCGCCGTGGTAGCGACCCATGCCGCTCTCGCCGACGCCGCCGAACGGCAGCGCGGGCATCGCCAGGTGGGAGACGGGCAGGCCGAAGCTGAGCGCGCCGGAGGAGGTCTCCTCGGTCAGCCGTCGCTTGGTGTCCTCGGATTCGGTGAAGGCGTACAGGGCGAGCGGCTTGTCGCGCTCGTTGATGAACGCGATCGCCGCGTCGAGGTCGGGGACGCCGAGGACGGGCAGGATCGGGCCGAAGATCTCGGCCTGCATCACCGCGGCGGTCGCCGGGACGTCGGCGAGGACGGTCGGGGCGAGGTAGCGTGCGGCGCGGTCGTGCTCGCCGCCGGTGACCGTGCGGCCGTCGGCCAGCAGGGCGGTGAGCCGGTCGAAGTGGCGCTCGTTGACGATCCGTCCGTAGTCCGGGCTCTCGGCCGGGTCCGCGCCGAACAACTCCTGCACTGCGTCGGCCAGTTCGGCCTCCAGGGCGGTCGCGGTCCCGCCGATTGCGAGGACGTAGTCGGGGGCGACGCAGGTCTGGCCGGCGTTGAGGAACTTGCCGCGGGCGATCCGCCGGGCGGTGACGGCGAGGTCGGCGCCGGGTTCGACCACGACCGGGCTCTTGCCGCCGAGCTCCAGGGTGACCGGGGTCAGGTGCTTGGCGGCGGCGGCCATGACGATCCGTCCGACAGCGCCGTTGCCGGTGTAGAAGATGTGGTCGAAGCGCTGTTCCAGCAGGGCGGTGGTCTCGGGTACGGCGCCCTCGACGACCGCGACGGCCTCCTCGCCGAGGTGGCGCGGCAGCAGCTCGGCGATGGCCGCGGAGGTCGCGGGGGCGAGCTCGCTGGGCTTGACGAGGGCGGTGTTCCCGGCGGCCAATGCGCCGACCAGCGGGGCCAGGGCGAGCTGGAGCGGGTAGTTCCAGGGCGCGATGATCAGCACCACGCCCAGCGGGTCGCGGACGACCCGGGCCTCGGCGGGGCGGAAGATCTCGGGGACGTCCGCCGGTTCGGGCCGCAGCCACTGTGCCAGGTGCGCCGTGGTGTGGTCGATCTCCCTGATCGTGAAGCCGATCTCGGTGCGGTACGCCTCGGCGGCACTCTTGCCGAGGTCGGCGTGCAGGGCCTCCTGGAAGACCTCGGCCCGGTCGGTGAGCAGGGTGCGCAGGGCGGCCAGCTTGTCCAGCCGCCAGGCGAGCGGCCTGGTCCGGCCGGTGGTGAATTCGGCCCGCAGGCGGGCGACCACAGAAGGGATGCTGTCGTGCATGAGGATCTCGCGGTCTTGAGGCGTCGGTGGCGCTTGACACATGGAACTTTCAGCATGTGAAGCAATGGCGACTCTAGGGATGAAAGGTTGAGTTTGTCAAGCATCTGTCGACCCCGGGGTGCCGGCGCCACTCGCGCGCCCCCGGTGAACTCGCCCTCCTGGGGTCGGAGTTCGCCCGCGGGGCGGCCGGGGCCGGATTGGCTCTTCTTTCGACTCCACCCCCTGGGCAGCGGCCCGCGCATGTGCTGACATATGCATGTCAAAACGAGGTGGTGCCGAACCGCGCCGCACCGCGCAGAACCGCGCCGCACCGCCTCCGACTCAGACTCCGTGCTCGATCGAAGGGGATGCCCATGCTGCTCCGCGCGCTGGCCGCCGCGACCGCCGTCGCCGCATCGCTGTCCGGCCCGTCGGCCTTCGGCGTCGACTCGCTCCCGACCCCGCCCGACCGGATCGTCATCGACGTGGCGACGGTCAACGGCTCCGGCTGTCCGACGGGAACGGCCGCGGTGGCCGTCTCCCCGGACAACACCGCGTTCACCGTCACCTACAGCGAATACCTCGCTCAGGTGGGGCTCGGCTCGAAGCCGACCGACTTCCGGAAGAACTGCCAGCTCGACCTGCGCGTGCACGTCCCCCAGGGCTTCACCTACGCGATCGCCTCCGCCGACTACCGCGGCTTCGCCCACCTGGAGAAGGGCGCGAACGGGACCGAACGGGCCAACTACTACTTCCAGGGCCAGGCCCAGACCGCCTACTCGTCCCACCGCTTCACCGGCCCGCAGGACGACAGCTGGCAGGCGACCGACACCGTCGACGTCGCCGCCCTGGTCTGGGCGCCCTGCGGCGAGGAGCGCAACTTCAACATCAACACCGAACTGCGGGTCGCGGCCGGCACCTCGGACCCGACCAAGAGCACCAGCTTCATGACGATGGACTCGACGGACGGCAACATCAACACCGTCTACCACCTCGCCTGGAAGCACTGCCCCTGACCCCGCACCCGGCCCCCGGGCCGGGGACAGGCCGGGAGG
>NZ_JBHWCL010000057.1:0-51649 GCF_042735125.1 Kitasatospora sp. NPDC059599
TTTTTTTTTCCCTCCCGGGGGGGGGGGGGGCGGCGGGTGGGGCGTCCCCGGGGGCCGTGCCCCCGCCCCACCCCCCGGACCCCGGCCCCTCGGGGTGGCGCGGGTACGGGATCAGTGGTGGCCGTGGCCGCTGGTGATCTCGTGGTGCTCCTCGGCGGTCGGCTTGGGGATCTGGCTTCCCTCGCCGTAGAAGCCGCGGGAGAGCTTGGCCCGGGTGCGGGTGAGAGCGCCGGCCTTGCTGGCCACACCGTTCTCGTCCGTCTGGGCCGGCAGCTCGACCGGCTGGTTCTGCTCGTGCGCGGTGAGCTTGAACAGGTCCTTCTGCGGGAGCTGGGCGTGCACCTCGACGAACTCGCCGTGCGGCAGGCGCTTGATGACGCCCGTCTCGCGGCCGTGCAGCACCTTCTCCTTGTCACGGCGCTGGAGGCCGAGGCACCAGCGCTTGGTGACGATGAAGGTGATCACCGGGACCGCGAAGAAGCCGACGCGGACGAAGTAGGTGATCGAGTTGATCGACAGGTGCAGGTGGGTGGCGAACAGGTCGTTGCCACCGCCGACCAGCAGCACCAGGTACAGGCTGATCCAGGCGGCACCCAGGGCGGTGCGGACCGGGGCGTTGCGCGGGCGGTCCAGGATGTGGTGCTCGCGCTTGTCGCCGGTGATCCAGCCCTCGATGAACGGGTAGACCGCGATCGAGACCAGGACCAGCGGGAAGATCATCAGCGGGATGAACACACCCAGGTTCAGGGTGTGGCCCCACAGGCCGATCTCCCAGCCCGGCATGACGCGGATCAGGCCCTCGGAGAAGCCCATGTACCAGTCGGGCTGGGCGTCCGTGGAGACCTGGTCCGGACGGTACGGGCCGTAGGCCCAGATCGGGTTGATCGTGGCGATCGCCGAGATGGCGGCGATCAGACCGAACACCAGGAAGAAGAAGCCACCGGCCTTGGCCATGTAGACCGGCATCAGCGGCATGCCGACGACGTTCTTCTCGGTCTTGCCCGGGCCCGCCCACTGGGTGTGCTTGTGGTAGAAGACCAGGATCAGGTGCGCCACCAGCAGGCCGAGCATGATGCCCGGGATCAGCAGCACGTGGATGGTGAAGAACCGCGGCACGATGTCGTGGCCGGGGAACTCGCCCCCGAACAGGAACATCTGGACGTAGGTGCCCACCAGCGGGACGGCGAGGATCGCGCCTTCCATGAAGCGGATACCGGTGCCCGACAGCAGGTCGTCCGGCAGCGAGTAGCCGAAGAAGCCGTCGAACATGCCCAGGATCAGCAGCAGGAAGCCGAAGACCCAGTTGATCTCACGCGGCTTGCGGAACGCGCCGGTGAAGAACACGCGCATCATGTGCACGAGCATCGCGGCCACGAAGACCAGCGCGGCCCAGTGGTGGATCTGGCGGATCAGCAGACCGCCGCGGACCTCGAAGCTGATGTCCACCGTCGAGGCGTAGGCCTCGGACATCCCGATGCCCTTGAGGGGCACGTACGAGCCGTTGTAGACGACCTCGGCCATCGACGGCTTGAAGAACAGCGTCAGGTAGACGCCGGTCAGGATGATGATGATGAACGTGTAGAGGCAGATCTCGCCCAGCATGAAGGACCAGTGGTCCGGGAAGATCTTCCGCAGGTTGGCCTTGGCGAGGGAGTAGATCCCCAGCCGTCCGTCCGTCCAGTCAGCTGCGGCTTCCCACTTGTTGGCGGGCTTGTCACGCGTGCTGGAGGGCTTGGCGGCACCGGTCGTGGTGCTGCTCGCGCTACTCATCGAGCACGCTCCCAGAAGCTCGGGCCGACGGGCTCCGCGAAGTCGCCGGTGGCGACCAGGTTGCCCTTCTCGTCAGTGGTGATCTTCAGCTGCGGCAGCGGGTGGCCGGCCGGGCCGAAGATGACGCGCGCGCCGTCCGCCAGGTCGAAGGTCGACTGGTGGCAGGGGCAGAGCGCGTGGTGGGTCTGCTGCTCGTACAGGCTGATCGGGCAGCCGACGTGGGTGCAGATCTTGGAGTAGGCGAGGATGCCCTCGAAGCCCAGGTCCTTGGACTTGTCGTCCTTGATGTCCTCCGGTGCGATGCGCACCAGCATCAGGGCGTCCTTGGCGATCTGCTGCTGGAAGTCCTCGTCGTGCGTGGAGAGGCCCTCCGGCATGGCGAAGGTCAGCGAGCCGACGGAGATGTCCTCGGGCTTCATCGGCAGCATGGTGTTCATGTTGATGAGAGCCAGCGGCTTGGCCTCCGTCGCCTCCTTCCAGCCGGTCTCCTGGAGCTTGTTCTCCGGGAGCGGGCCGAGGTCGCGGAGCAGGACCACGCCGGAGAGCGGGACCAGCGCCATCGAACCGATGAGGGTGTTGCGGATCATCTTGCGGCGGCCGAAGCCGGACTCGGCGGCGCCGGTCTTGAACTGCTCGATGACGTCCGCGCGGACCTCGTCGTCGGCCTCGATCGGGTGACGCTCGGCCGGCAGCTCGACGTCCGACATCAGGGTGCGGGCCCAGTGGACCGCGCCCGCGCCGATCATGAAGAGCGCGACGCCGAGGGTCAGGCCCAGCGCGAAGTTCAGCGCGCTGACGTGACCCAGCGGGAAGATGTAGACGATCTTGTCCGGGTCGATGGTCACGTACGAGGCGATGAAGCCGACGGTGGCGAGCATCGAGATCACGAACATCAGCGAGACCTGGCGCTCGGCGCGCTGGGCGGCCCGCTCGTCGATGTCGGTGCGGCGGGGCTCGTGGGCCGGCAGGCCCGGGTCGGCGAAGGGGTTGCCGTGCTCGGCGACCTCGCCGGCGGAGCCGTGCGACTCCGGGAGGTTCTCTTCTGACATGTCGTGGCTCATGACTTCTTGGCCTTGGTGGTGTGGGCGGCGACCCAGATCGCGACCGCGATGAGCGTGCCAAGACCGAAGATCCAGCCGAACAGGCCCTCGGTCACCGGACCGAGGCTGCCGAGCGTGAGACCACCGGGGTTGGGCTCTTCGCTGGTGGTGTGGCGGACGAAGGCCACGATCTGCTTCTTCTGCTCCTCGGGCATGGTGCCGTCCGGGAACGACGGCATGTTCTGCGGGCCGGTCTGCATGGCCTCGTAGATGTGCTTCGCGTCCACGCCCTCAAGCGACGGGGCGTACTTGCCCTTGGTCAGGGCACCGCCCTGGCCGGCGAAGTTGTGGCACTGGGCGCAGTTGGTGCGGAACAGCTCGCCACCCTTGGAGATGTCCTCCGGGTTGGTCGAGGTGTACTGCTCCTCCGTCGGGGTCACCGGGCCGGGACCGAGGGAGGCGACGAAGGCGGCGAGCTGGTCGATCTCGGCCTGCGTGTAGATGTTCTTCTTGCGGGGGACCTGGGCGCCGGGCTGCTGGGCCGGCATGCGGCCGGTGCCGACCTGGAAGTCGACAGCGGCGGAGCCGACGCCGACCAGGCTCGGACCGTCACTGCCGCCCTGGCCGTTCAGGCCGTGGCAGGAGGAGCAACCGACGGCGAAGAGCTTCTTGCCCTCATCGATCGCGAGCGACTGCGCGGCGACGTCGGCCTGCGCCTTGTCGGCGGGAGCGAACGCGGCGTACAGCCCCCCGGTTGCCGCCAGGGCGAGAAGTAGGACGACCAGCGCCGCCAATGGGTGGCGCCGTCGTGCGGAGAGCTTTTTCACGGAATAACCCCGGTGTCAGGATCTGGTCGACTGGTGGGTGCACCCGGCGGCCGGTCTGGCCGGCACGAGGCTGCCTGTCTAGGGCTGCGCGCGCGGTCGGTCGGTGGGAGCGTCGGCACCGGCAGAAGCGGCCCGTCGCCGGTGAGGGCGGGGGCCGCAGCCGGTGGCCAGCGACCTGATCAGCTGGTTACTTGATCAGGTAGATGGTCGCGAACAGGCCGATCCACACGACGTCGACGAAGTGCCAGTAGTACGACACGACGATCGCGGCGGTGGCCTGCTCGTGCGTGAAGCGCTTGGCTGCGTACGTCCGTCCCAGGACCAGCAGGAAGGCGATCAGACCACCCGTCACGTGCAGGCCGTGGAAGCCGGTGGTCAGGTAGAACACCGTGCCGTACGGGTCGGAGGACAGCGACAGGCCGTCCTTCTTGACCAGCTCGGTGTACTCGTAGACCTGGCCGCCGATGAAGACCGCGCCCATCATGAACGTGATGATGAACCACATGCGGAGCTTCTTCACGTCACCGCGTTCGGCGGCGAACACGCCGAGCTGGCAGGTGAGCGAGGAGAGCACCAGGACGGTGGTGTTGACCGAGGAGAACGCCACGTTGAGGGCGTGGGCCTTCTCGGTCCAGAACTCGGCCCCCTTGACGGAGCGGAGCGTGAAGTACATCGCGAAGAGGGCCGCGAAGAACATCAACTCGGAACTGAGCCAGACGATCGTTCCGACGCTGACCATGTTCGGCCGGTTGACCGATCCGTGCGCGTGCCCGGTTTCTACTGCTGTTGCTGTCGCCACGACGGACATTATGTCGGTCCCTTATTCCGTCTTCACGCCGGGGGGTGTCCCTCGGAGTGTCCGGTGCGTGCGGTATGCCCGCTTGGGGGCCGGCGGGGTGCCCGGATGGGGGCTGAGCAGCGGCGTGTCCCTTTTCTGACGGTTCCTCGGAGCGGCCTGCGACCCCGTTGCCCGGCGCGTCGCTGCACGGTCGGAGCAGCCGCGGGAGGTAGGGGGAGCGGCCCGGGTCGGCCGTACGGGTGGACCGGGCGGGTCAGGGTGACGCGCCGTCCTCCGGGCGGGTGAGCCCAGGGCGCGGCGGCTTGAGGAGGAACGTGCGCGAGGGGCACTCGGCGGAGGGTGATCGGGAGTAGCATCCGGATCAGGCGAACGTGGTCCGGATCACACTTGAGGGAGCAGGGCCCATGGCGTACACGACCGATGAGACGCTCACCGTTCTCGTCTACAGCGACGACCGCAACACCCGCGAGCAGGTGCTGACGGCGCTCGGCCGCCGGCCCGCCGAGGATCTTCCCGAGCTGTCCTACCTGGAGTGCGCGACCACCCCCGCGGTGCTCAAGGCACTGGAGAAGGGCGGCGTGGACCTCTGCGTGCTGGACGGCGAGGCCGTCCCGGCCGGCGGGCTGGGGCTCGGGCGGCAGTTGAAGGACGAGATCTACGGCTGCCCGCCGGTGCTGGTGCTGATCGGCCGGCCGCAGGACTCCTGGCTCGCCGCCTGGAGCCGCGCCGACGCCGCGATCTCCCACCCGGTGGACCCGGTGGCGCTGGCCGAGGCGGTCGCCACCCTGCTGCGGGCGCGGCTGGCGAAGCGGGCTCCGGCCGCTCGTTGAGCGGTCCCGTCTCAGTAGTAGAGAAGAGGGGGCCATCGGCGCCCCGCCGCTCGATAGGCTGGCTCCATCCGTACGGACGTCCCCCGGAGCGGGGGAACCGACAACAGCTGGAGTCAGCCATGGTGAACGTGAACCCTGCGAACGGCGGTAGCGACCCCGCGCAGGTGGTCCGCTCCTGGCCGGACCTCCTGTCGGCGCTGTTGAAGGGGGAGGACCTCGACCGCTCCTCCACCGCGTGGGCGATGGACCGGATCATGAGCGGCGAGGCGTCCCCCGCCCAGGTGGCCGGCTTCATGATCGCCCTGCGGGCCAAGGGCGAGACGGTCGACGAGGTCAGCGGTCTGGTGGACGCGATGTACGCGCACGCCGAGCCGCTGGACGTCCCCGGCCCCGCGGTGGACATCGTCGGCACCGGCGGCGACCGCGCGAAGACCGTCAACATCTCCACGATGTCGGCGATCGTCGCGGCGGCGGCCGGCGCCAGGGTGGTCAAGCACGGCAACCGGGCCGCCTCCTCGTCGACCGGGTCCTCGGACGTGCTGGAGAAGCTCGGCGTGGCGCTGGACCTCCCCGCCCGGCGGATCGCCGAGGTGGTCGAGGAGGTCGGCCTCACCTTCTGCTTCGCGGCGAAGTTCCACCCCTCGATGCGGCACGCCGCCACCGCCCGGCGCGACCTCGGGGTGCCGACCGCCTTCAACATCCTCGGCCCGCTGACCAACCCGGCCAAGGTCACCTCGCACGCGGTGGGCTGCTTCGACACCCGGCTCGCCGGGCTGATCGCCGGGGTGCTCGCCCGGCGCGGTTCGACCGCGCTGGTCTTCCGCGGCGACGACGGACTGGACGAGCTGACCATCACCACCACCTCGCGGGTGTGGGTGGTGCGCGACGGAGTGGTCACCGAGACCTCCTTCGACCCGCGCGAGGTCGGCATCGAGCTGGTCGGCATCGAGACGCTGCGCGGCGGGGACCCGGCGTTCAACGCCGAGGTCGCGCGCCGGCTGCTGGCGGGGGAGCGCGGGCCGGTGCGGGACGCCGTCCTGCTGAACACGGCGGCGGCGCTGGTCGCGCTCGACCTGGGCGACGCGCCGCTGGCGGAGCAGCTCGCGGCGGGCATGGCGCGGGCCGCGGAGGCCATCGACTCGGGTGCGGCGCAGGAACTGCTGCGGCGCTGGTCGGAGGCCACCAGCCGGAGCTGAAGCGGTGGTCGGGAGCCCGTGCCGGTGCGCCGGCGCGGGCTCCCGGCGTCCGCGGAGGCGGGAGGGCGCGTGCGCTGTCCGGATGGTGGATACCCGTTTGACCGCCCGCTGGACGCGACCCTAGAGTCGACGGCAGGTCATGAGTGACAGCGTCAAGCCCCAGCTTGCTGTCCGGCAACCCTCCGTCCGTGGCGGGGTGCCCTGGGTGAGGACCGGGTCGCCACGGCACACCGTCCGTGCGGCAAGCGCGGACGCCCGACGACTAGCACTCCCGGGGTCCCCATACCCCGAAGGAGTGCATCCTCATGTCCCTCGCCACCGAAACCTGCGCCCCCCTCGCCGTCCTCGGCGCCGACGTCCAGGTCCCGCTCGCCAGCGGTGAGAAGGTCGGCTACGCGGCGCTCGACTACGCGGCCAGCGCCCCGGCGCTCCAGCGGGTGTGGGACGACGTCGCCGCCTACGCGCCGTACTACGGCAGCGTGCACCGCGGGGCCGGCTACCTCTCGCAGCTGTCCACCGACCTCTTCGAGCAGAGCCGCCGCACCGTCGCGGGGTTCCTCGACCTGCGCGAGGGCGACCAGGTGGTCTTCACCCGGGCCACCACCGACTCGCTCAACCTGCTGGCCTCCGCGGTTCCGGCCGGCACCCGGGTGTTCGCCTTCGAGACCGAGCACCACGCCTCGCTGCTGCCCTGGGCGCACGCCGGACTGGACGTCACCTACCTGCGCGCGCCGCGCTCGCGCGCCGGGGCGGTGGCCGCTCTGGACGCCGCCCTCGCCCAGGCGCCCGAAGGCCCGAAGCTGCTCTGCGTCACCGGCGCCTCCAACGTGACCGGCGAGCTGTGGCCGGTCGCCGAACTGACCCGGACCGCGCACCGGCACGGCGCCCGGGTGGTGCTGGACGCCGCCCAGCTGGCCCCGCACCACCGGGTCTCGGTGCGCGAGCTGGACGTCGACTGGATCGCCTTCTCCGGCCACAAGCTCTACGCGCCGTTCGGCGCCGGGGTGCTGGCCGGCCGGGCGGACTGGCTGGACGCGGCCGAGCCGTACCTGGCCGGCGGCGGCGCGACCCGGACGGTGGCCCGGGAGACGGACGGCTCGGTGGCCGTGGAGTGGCACACCGGCCCGGCCCGGCACGAGGCCGGTTCGCCGAACGTCATCGGCGCCTACGCGATCGCCTCGGCCTGCCGGGCACTGGGCGAGGCCGGCTTCGACGCGCTGGAGGCCCGCGAGCGGCAGCTGGTCGACCGGCTGACGGCCGGGCTGGCGGAGATCCCCGAGGTCAGGGTGCTGAACCTGTTCGGCGCCGGCTCGGCGCGGGTGGGCGTGCTGTCCTTCGTCGTCCGGGACTGGAACAGCTCGCACTTCTCGGCCGCGCTGTCCGCCGAGTACGGCATCGGCGTGCGCGACGGCCTGTTCTGCGCCCACCCGCTGGTGCGCACCCTGCTCGGGGACGAGGACGTCGCGCCCGGTCCGGTCTCCGAGTGCGGTGCGCCGGAGCCCTCGCTGCCGGGCGAGCGCAGCCTGAACGCGATCCGGGTCAGCTTCGGAGCCGGGACTCCGGACGAGCACGTCGACCGCTTCCTGACCGCCGTCCGCGAGCTGGTCACGGACGGCGCGGCGTGGAACTACCGCAACGAGGGCGGGCGTTGCGTCGCGACGGTGCAGGTCGACCGCGGCCGCCGCGAGGGCTGAGCCGGAGGCGCCGCTACTCGTCCAGGCCGAGGGCGAAGGCCGCTTCCAGGTCGTGCTGGGAGTAGGTGCGGAAGGCGATCTGGGTCTCGGTGTGGGCCACGCCCGGGACCTTGTTGAGCCGGCCCGGGATGACCTCGGCCAGGTCGTCGTGACGGCGCACCCGGACCATCGCGACCAGGTCGTACCCACCGGTCACCGAGTAGACCTCGCTGACGCCCTCGATGGAGGCGATGGCCTCGGCGATCTCCGGGATGCGGTCGACACTGGTCTTGATCAGGACGATGGCGGTGATCACTGTTCCGGCTCCTTTGTGGGGTGCCGCCAGCGTATCGGGCGTCAGCCGGGTCGTCTCGGGGGGTGGCGGACCACGGTGCAGGCGTAGAGGAACCCGGCCGAGAAGCCGATCACGTGGACCAGGTAGGCCACCCCCGGGCCCGCCGCGTGCACCGACCACCACTGCAGGGCGAACCAGAGGCCGAGCACCAGCCAGGCCGGGAAGCGCAGCGGCAGGAAGAACAGCAGCGGGACGAGGGTCGTCACCCGGGCGCGCGGGTGGAAGCGCAGGTAGGCGCCCAGGACGCCGGAGATCGCGCCGGAGGCGCCGATGAGGACCCGGGTGGAATCCGGCGAGTGCGCCTCGGCGAGCGCGAAGCCGTACGCGGCCAGGCTGCCGACGGCCAGGTAGAAGACGGCGTACCGGGCGCGGCCCAGCCGCCGTTCGACGGTGGGGCCGAAGACGTGGAGGAAGAGCAGGTTGCCGAGCAGGTGCAGCCAACCGGCGTGCAGGAAGAGGCCGGTGAGGGCGGACAGCGCCGGGTGCTTGCCCGGCGTCGGGGCGGCCGGGCAGCCGGGGACCGGGTCGGGGGCCTCGGCGAGCTGTTCGGTGGTCAGCGATCGTCCGGTCAGGAGTTCGGCCGGGACCGCGCCCCAGCGCTGCTCGTACCGCTGCTCCGCGCAGACCCGGGTCTGGCCGGTGCCGTACAGCGGATTCAGCCCGGCGGCCGGGCCGAGGAGGAAGACCAGGGTGTTGACCGCGATCAGGGCGTAGGTGACCGCCGGGGCGGCCGCCTCCGGCCGGTCTCCCCGCTCGGCGGTGTGGTCGGGGGCCGCGAGCGCCATGCGGCCAAGCATCCCTCCGGGCGCCGCTGGTGACACGGCGGTTTACGGCAGGTGGACTAGCCCCGCTATTCCGCTGACCGGTGGTCGCGATGGTTGCCCCAGGCAATAGGCTTGGCACGGGCATTCCCGCCTCCCGCCGCCGACGCCGGGGCTCCGGGGGGAGCGCCTAGCCCACGCAGGGACCACCCGAGAGGACCCCCGATGACCGTCCCCGCCCTGACCGCCGAGACGCGCTGGCGCTGCACCCTGTGCGGCAACCTCACCCGCTTCGACGTGACCCGCACCGCGCGGGTGACGGAGTTCCTGCACTTCGACCTGGCCGGCGACTCCGAGGTCGAGGAGACCGAGGTGCTGAGCGAGACCGTCGAGTCGGTGCGCTGCCGCTGGTGCAACGCCGTGGACCAGGTCGAGCTGGTGGCCCGTCCGGGTGCCGAGGGCGCGGAGGCCCCGACCGAGCAGGGCTGATCACCGCGGAGCGGCGGGCGGTGCGCGGCGCGCCCGTCCGCCGCACGGGACAATACAGACAAGACACACGGAGCGTGACGACAGGGGGCAGTCGCGGCCGTACCCAGCCGGAAACAGGATCGGAGCCGAGGACGTGGTGGACGCAGCGAAGGAGCCCGGCGAAGCGCAGGGGCTTCGGCCCGCTGCGCAGACGCCGGACGCCGGGACGGGAGCGGCGGAGAGCGCCGTGCCCGCAGCCGGTGAGCCAGGGGTCGGCGGGTCCGGGCACGGCGGTGCGGAGGGCTTCGCGGCGGAGGGCGCCTCGTCCGGTGCCTCCGACGCGGCCGGCTCCCCGACCCCCTCGGAACTCCCCGGGTTCTCCGGCCCCGCCGCGGAGCGCGCCGTCGAGAAGCTGGACCGGCCGCTGCCCGAGGGGGTGCGCCGTCGCGTGGTCGGGTTGGCCTCGGACGCGCTGGGCGGCCTGCCGCCGGGTGAGCTCCCGCAGAGCCTGCGTCAGTACGTGAAGTTCACCCCGGCGCGGCGGGCCAAGTACGCGGCCACGGCGCTGGCGGCCGCGCTGGAGGCGGAGCCGGCCTTCCGGGTGCGGATAGCGGAACGGCTGCGGCTGGGGCAGCCGGACCTGGTGCGGGCGCTGGAGTCGGGCAGCGTCCCGGGCGCCGCCGATCCGATGGACGTCGCGGCCGCCGCCTACCTGGTGCGTTCGGCGGGCTGGAGCCGGCTGGTCGCCGAGGTCGGCGAGGAGGCCGAGCGGGCCGGCGCCGAGGACGCGGCCGCCGAGGCGTCCCGGCTGGTGGAGAAGCTGCAGGCGGAGCTGGCCGAGGTGCGGGCCGCCGCGCGGGCGGACCTGGAGCGTCAGCGCGCGGAGTCCGAGGGCGTCCGGCGGGAGGCCGAGTCGCTGCGCAAGAAGGTGCGGTCGCTGGAGAGCGACACCCGCCGGGCGCAGGCGGAGACGCGCCGGGTGGCCGGGGAGCTGGAGGCCCTGAAGGCCCAGGGCGCGGCCGAGCGCAGCGCCGCCGAGACCGAGGCGCGGCGGCTCAAGCACCGGGTCTCCGAGCTGGAGACCGCCGCCGAGCAGGGCCGCCGGTCCGCCCGCGAGGGGCGCAGCGTCGAGGACATGAGGCTGCGGCTGCTGCTGGACACGATGCTGCAGTCGGCCCAGGGGCTGCAGCGGGAGCTGGCGCTGCCGGTCTCCCAGATCCGCCCGGCGGACCTGGTGGAGGCGGTGGTGCCGGGGGCGGCCTCCCCGCACGACGTGGCCCGGCGGGGGCTGGCCGAGGACGACCCGGCGCTGCTGGACCAGCTGTTGGCGATCCCGCAGGTGCACCTGGTGGTGGACGGCTACAACGTGACCAAGACCGGTTATCCGACGCTGCCGCTGGAGCAGCAGCGGATCCGGCTGCTGGGCGGGCTGGCGATGCTGGCGCAGCGCACGCAGGCGGAGGTCACCTGCGTGTTCGACGGGCAGGACCTGGACGTTCCGGTGATGATGGCGCCGCCGCGCGGGGTCCGGGTGCGGTTCAGCCGGACGGGGGAGACCGCGGACGAGCTGATCCGCCGCCTGGTGCGGGCGGAGCCGCAGGGCCGTCCGGTGGTGGTGGTGTCCGCCGACCGGGAGGTCGCGGAGGGCGTGCGGAAGGCGGGCGCGCGCCCGGTGGCGTCGGTGCTGCTGCTGAACCGGCTGGCCCGGCCCTGAACCGGGCCGGGCGGGATGACGCCTGCTCAGCGCCGGTTTCGCAGTGGTGTGCGGGTCCGGTGAAGTCGGTGTGGGAAACGGAGTTCACGCCTTCGGGGGAGTGGCAAAACCGGTAGATCCGCACTAGGGTCTGCCGTCAAACCTATTTTCCGGAATCTCATCCAATCGGGTGAGTCCGTTGGAAGAAGGAGCCGGTCCCTTGGCCTCCCACCGCCGTCCCAAGCAGCCGAGCCGCGCGCGGGTCTCCGTGCTCACCGCTGCCGCTGCGACCGCGGTCGCCCTCTCGGCCCAGGTGGCCGCCCACGCCGCGCCGCAGCCGAACAAGACGGACGTCAAGGCGCAGATCGACCAGCTCCAGGAGGAGCAGGAGCAGGCGGCGGAGAAGTTCAACGGCGCCAAGGAGCGGTCCGACCAGCTGCGCAAGCAGGCCGACCAGCTGCAGGACCAGGTGGCCCGCGGCCAGGAGCAGATGACCCAGCTGCAGGGCGGGCTGGCCGAGGTCGCGGGCGAGCAGTACCGCACCAACGGCATCGACCCCTCCGTCCAGTTGATGCTCTCCTCCGACCCGTCCGGCTACCTCCAGAAGGCCTCCACCGTCCAGCAGGCCAGCGCCAGCCAGGCCGAGGCGCTCAAGGGGCTGCTGGACCAGCAGCGCCGGCTGGACCAGGAGAAGTCCGAGGCCGCCGCCGTGCTGGCCTCCCTCGACACCACCACCAAGGACCTGAACCAGGCCAAGGCGGACGTCAACACCAAGCTGCAGGCCGCCCAGGACCTGCTGAACTCGCTCAGCGCCGCCGACCGCGCCGCGCTGAAGGCCCAGCAGGCGCAGGACGACCGGGCCTCGCGCGGCAGCGACCGGGTCGACCTGAGCAACCTGCCGCCGGCCAGCGGCTACGCGGCCGTGGCCGTGGCCAAGGCGATGAGCAAGCAGGGTTCCCCGTACGTCTGGGGCGCCACCGGGCCGAGCACCTTCGACTGCTCCGGGCTGATGCTCTGGGCGTACGGCCAGGCGGGCGTCTCGCTGCCGCGCACCTCGCAGGAGCAGGGCCACTACGGCACCGCGGTGCCCGGGCTGGCCGCGGCGCAGCCCGGCGACCTGGTCATCTACGGCGGCGACATGCACCACGTCGGGATGTACATCGGCAACGGCATGGTGGTCCACGCGCCGCACACCGGTGACGTGGTGAAGGTGATGAAGGCCGACGCGATGCCGATCAACACGATCCGCCGGGTCTGACGGCCCGACACGCCGGAGAGGTTCGACCGGCCCCTGTGATCCGCACCACCCCCGTCGGGGGTGGTGTTCAGGTTTTCGAGCGTTTTGCGACCAACGGGTGAGACCTGATCAGCCTTGCGTACGGCAATGGTCACCATCGGTCATTTTCACAAAGGAACTTGGGTAATCTTCCGTCTTTTTTCTGACAAGGATTTGAACCGATCACGGTTCAGTTACTAGGGTCATGCCCCAGAGCACCGCAGTGTCGATCACCCAGCCAGGGTGGCGGCGGTGGTCACCGTCGAGTTCGCGAGGCAGCGGGGCAGGTCGAAGCGACTGCCCGACAGGGGAGCCCAGCAAGCGGGGGCGCTGCGCAGCGGAGCCGGGGAACCACGTTCCTCCGGGGTGAATCGGCGCCAGGTCGGCCGGTGGAACGGCCGTGAGGCGTCGTAGGGCATGCTTCCGGCCCGAACCCGTCAGCTCACCCGGTAGGCGGACGTAGGAAGAAGGAGCCCGCCTTCGTGGCGTCCCATCGTCGTCCCAAGCCAGCAGGCCGCGCCCGTGTCTCGATCCTGACCGGTGTCGCCGCCGCAGCCGTCGCCCTCTCCGCGCAGTCCGGCGCGCACGCCGACCCGCAGCCGACCAAGGACCAGGTCAAGGAGCAGGTCGACCAGCTCAACGTGCAGGCCGAGGTGGCGACCGAGCAGTACAACGCCGCCCAGGAGAAGCAGCAGACGCTGGAGAAGCAGGTCTCCGGTCTTCAGGACCAGGTGGCCCGCCAGCAGGAGCAGGTGACCGACCTGCAGGGCGGCCTCGCCCAGATCGCCGGGGAGCAGTACCGCAACGGCGGCATATCCCCGACCGTCCAGCTGATGTTCTCGTCCAGCCCGGACAACTTCCTCACCCAGGCCGGCACGCTGAACCAGGCCGGCGACACCCAGAAGAACCAGCTGAAGCAGCTCCAGGAGCAGCAGCGCAAGCTCGACCAGGGCCGCGCCGAGGCCCAGGGCAAGCTCGCCGAGCTGGAGTCGACCACCCAGCAGCTGAAGGCCTCCAAGGACGAGGTCCAGAACAAGCTGAAGGCCGCCCAGGACCTGCTCAACACCCTGACCGAGCAGGAGCGCCAGGCGCTGCGCGCGGCCGAGGAGAAGGCCGCCGCCGACGCCAAGGCCCAGGCCGACGCCGCGAAGGCCCAGCAGCAGGCCGCCGACCGCGCCTCGCGCGACAACAGCCGCACCAACCTGTCGGCGCCCTCGTCCACGCCGGCCGGCGCGCTCCCGGCCCCCGGCAGCTCGCGCGGTGCCGCCGCGCTCTCCGCCGCGGCCTCCAAGGTCGGCAGCCCGTACGTGTGGGGCGCCACCGGCCCGAGCTCCTTCGACTGCTCCGGCCTGATGGTCTGGGCGTTCAACCAGGTCGGCGTCTCGCTGCCGCGCACCTCGCAGGAGCAGGCGCACGCCGGCACCCGGATCGGCACCGACCTGTCCCAGGCCCAGCCCGGCGACCTCCTGATCTTCTTCGGGGACGCCCACCACGTCGGCATCTACGCCGGCAACGGCCAGGTGCTGCACGCTCCCAAGCCGGGTGCGTCGGTCCGCTACGAGGCCGTCACCAACATGCCGCTGAGCAGCATCGTGCGGGTCTGATCCCCGCTCGGCGCCTCCGGGCCCGGTCTTCCACCACGGAAGGCCGGGCCTGCGGCTTTTCCGGCTGCTCGGGCTGATGTCCGATTAGGAGTCAAATATTCGGGTCCGGAGGGGTTTGGACTCGCTTGCCCGGACTCGCTAACGTCTGCCACCGGACTCCCGCTCGACGGCCGCCCGCAGTGGGGCGGCGGCGGGGCCGCGCCGCCGGATTGGAGCCGTTGCCGCCATGCCCGTGCACCGCCGTTCCCAACTGCTCGCCCGCGCGCTGGTGCTGACGGCGGCCGCCACCACCGCGCTCGGCGTCGCGACCGGAGGCAGCGCCCAGGCCGCCCCCGGCAGCCCGGACCCGACCGACCGCAAGGAGGTCAAGGCGCAGGTCGAGCAGCTCTACGAGGAGGCCGAGCAGGCGTCCGAGAAGTACAACGCGGCCCTGGAGGCCCAACGGCGCCTCCAGGGCGAGACCACGATCCTCCAGGGCGAGATCGCCGTCGCCCAGGACCAGCTCAACGAGCTGCGCGGCAGTCTGGCGACCGTGGCCGGGGCGCAGTACCGCGGCGGAGGGATGGCCCAGGCCGCCCAGCTGATGCTGTCCTCCGACCCGGAGGGGTACCTGGCCCGGGCCCGGACCATGGGCCAGGAGGCGCAGCGGCAGCAGGAGACGCTGCACGAGCTGGTCGCCCGCGAGCGCCGGCTCGACCAGCGGCGCGTCGAGGCGACCGGCAAGCTCGCCGAACTGGACGAGGCCCGCCGCTCGCTCGCCGACGGCAAGCAGCAGATCCAGCAGCGGCTCGCCGCAGCGCAGAAGCTGCTCAACGGCCTGGGCGCCGGCGAACGGGCCAGGATGACCGCCCAGGACGCCCGGGACGCCGAACAGCGCGCCACCCGCGGCACCGACCGGCTGGACCTCGGCTCCGCCCCGGCCGCCTCCGAGCGCGGGGCGGCCGCGCTGGCCGCCGCGGTGCGGATGGTCGGGGCTCCGTACGTCTACGGAGCCACCGGGCCCCGCGCGTTCGACTGCTCCGGTCTGATGTACTACAGCTGGCGGCAGGCAGGAGTGACCCTGCCGCGCACTTCGCAGGCCCAGGCGTACGCCGGCCGGCGGATCAACCTCTCCGAAGCGCGACCGGGAGACCTGGTGATCTTCTACCGGGACATGCACCACGTCGGCATGTACGCCGGCGGCGGCGTGATCGTGCACGCCCCCTACCCGGGCGCCAAGGTCCGCTACGAGAGCGTCAACGCCATGCCGGTCTCGGGGGTGGTCCGGCTCTGAGCGCCTCGACGTGCGGCCCCCACGGGCCGCATCCGATAGACCGGCCCCGTCGCGCGCTGTCGCGGCGGGGTGCGCTGCTGCTCGCGGCCGGCGGGCTGGCCCAGCTGTCGCTGCCGCCGGTCGCCCCGGCGGCGGCACCGGCCCGGCAGGCGGCCGATCGGCGCGCCGAGGTGGCCGCGGTGCTGGCGGAGCGGGCACGCTCGCTGCCGGCCCGTTCGGGGCTTCCGGTGGTCGGGGCGGCGTACCGCAACCTGGTGCTCGCCGCGGGCGGCGGGCCGGACCGGCTGACCGCCGCGGCCGACCTGGTGGTGCGGATCGCCGGGTACGACGACGACCCCGTGGTGTACCCGCGCCGGATCGCGCTGACCGGGGCCCAGGACGGCTGGCGGGTCGAGCGCGAGGAGAGTGCGAGCGGGCCGCCGGCGCTCTGGGACTTCGGCCCCGGACGGTCGGCGCCGGGCGCGCACTGTCTGGTGCTCGGGTCGGCCGACGGACCCGACCCGGCCGGACTGGTCGCGGTGGGGGACCGGGCGGTACCGGCCGTCGAGGAGGTCTGGGGCGGGGCGTGGGCCGGTCGGCTGCTGCTCGAACTGCCCGCCACCGAGGAGCAGTTCGCGCGACTGTTGGAGGTCGACCCGGCGGGCTGGGCGGGCATGGCGGCGGTCACCGTGGCCGCCCCCGGCGCGCCCCGGCACACCCCGGCGGACCGGGTGCTGGTCAACCCCGAGGCGTACGGGCGCCTCAGCGACTTCGGCCGGCAGGTGGTCATCACGCACGAGGCCACCCACGTCGCGACCAGGTCCGACACCCGGGCCTGGACGCCGCTGTGGCTCTCCGAGGGCGTCGCCGACTGGACCGCCTACCGCGACTCCGGCCGCAGCCCGCAGCAGATCGCCCCCGAGCTGGCCCGGGACGTCGCCGCCGGGCGGCTGCCCGCCGACCTGCCCGAGGACCGGGACTTCGCCGCCGGGGCCGCCGGCATCGCCCAGGCCTACGAGCAGTCCTGGCTGGCCTGCGAGCTGATCGCCCGCCGCTACGGGCCGCAGCGGCTGGTCGCCTTCTACCGGGCGGTCGGCGCGGCCGACGGGACGGACGAGGATCGCGAGCGCCGGACGGACCGGCTGCTGCGCGCCGAACTGGGCGTCGGCCTCGGTGAGTTCACCAGGCTCTGGCAGGCCGAGGTGGCGGCGCTGAAGGACTGAGGCCGACGGCCAGAACCGACGACCGGAACCGACGGCCGGAACCGACGGCCGGAGTCCGGCCCTCCTGCTCGGGCCCGGTCCGGCGTGGTCCGGTGTGGCCGGTTCAGCGCCGCTGTTCGGCCGGCGCGCCCGGGTGGTCGATGCCGTCCAGCAGGTCCTGCTCGTACGCGATGCCCGGGCGCACCGGGTAGCCCGTGGCCGGCAGCGCGGCCGGGTCCCGGTCCAGCACCACCGTCGGCGGCAGCGGTGCCTCGCCGCGGGTGGAGCGCCACAGCCGGACGCAGGAGAGCACGGCGGCGGCCACCAGCAGCAGGTTGCGCAGGGCCAGCACGGTGATCGCGAGCGGGTCGCTGGCCAGGACCTGGGTGAACATCGTCGGGAACTCGACCAGCGTCAGCGGGCAGGCGATCAGGATCAGCAGCGCCACCGGCCGCTGGCTGGTGCCGCGCACGGTCAGGCAGACCGCCGCGACGCCGACCAGCCAGACCAGGTACTGCGGGCTGATCACCCGGCTGGTCACCACGAAGATCAGCAGCGCGCACAGCGCCGCGTCGTACATGGTGGCCGCGTTGCGGCGCTTGGAGGTGAAGCGCCACAGCAGCAGCCAGAGGAAGCCCAGCACCGTGCCGGCCATCATCACCTTGCTGATCACGCCGACCCACGGCCCGAGCATCTCGGGGGAGCCGTAGTTCATGGTGACCCGGCCGTCCCAGCCCCCGGCGATCCGGGCCAGGTGCAGCGGCAGGGCGCCGACCGACTCCACCTCGATGCCGCGGTCCTTCTGGAAGGCCAGGAAGTCGAAGGCGCCGTTCATGCCGGCCGCCAGCAGGAAGCCGATCGAGACGGCGGTGGCCCCCGCCAGCGTCCAGGAACGGCGGGTGCGGCGGCCGGAGGGGGTGCCGATCAGGCCGAGCAGCGGCCAGACCTTGACGATGCCGCCCAGGCCCAGCAACAGCCCGCCGACCGCCGGGCGGCGGATCAGTGCCAGCAGGCCGGCCAGGGTGACCGCGGTGACGATGACGTCGAAGCGGTTGTAGATCATCGGGCCGAGCAGCGGGACCCCCGCCACCCACATCCAGGCGCCGGTCAGCGCCCGGCCCCGGCGCAGGCCGGTGCGGACCAGCAGGGCGGCCGCGGCGGCGTCGGCGACCCCGCAGATCACCCAGAACGAGACCAGGTACGACCAGGGCAGCAGGCCCGGCAGCAGGATCACCAGGGCGGCGCCCGGCGGGTACTGCCAGGTCACGTCGTCGAAGGGGAAGGTGCCGGTCTGCAGCACGCCGTACCAGGCGTGGTAGATCATCCACACGTCGGCGGTGACGTCGCCGCCGGGTGACTTCAGCACGCCGGTGATCAGCAGCACCAGCACGGTGCGGGTGGCCACCCAGGTCGCGCCGAGCGCGGCCAGCGCCCCGAGCGGGCGGCCGAGCCGGCCGCGCGACGAACCGGACTCGGTGGCCGGGGCCAATTCCACTGCGCTCCCTCGTTCGTCTCGGACGTCCTCACCGGAGGCGTCGTACTGACGGACGCCGGGGCCGTCGTGTCCGCGGCCCCGGGGCCGACCTCCGGACCCACGTACTAGGACTGACCCGGGGGTCAAACGGTTGCCGTGCGCGGTTCCGTTCCCGGCGGGTCATGGTGTTGACCTATCGTACGGATCACCCAGCGGTACACCGCGCACCCCCCGACCGAGCGAGCCGTGGCCTGATGCACAGAACCTTGATCGTCACCAATGACTTCCCGCCCCGCCCGGGGGGCATCCAGGCCTTCGTCCACAACATGGCCGTCCGTCAGCCCGCAGGGAGCATCGTGGTGTACGCCTCGACCTGGCGGGACGGCAGCGAGGTGAGGCGCTTCGACGCCGAGCAGCCGTTCCCGGTGATCCGGGACCGGACGAAGGTGATGGTTCCCACACCCCGGGTCACCCGGCGGGCCGCCGAGATCCTGCGCGCCGAGCGGTGTGACTCGGTCTGGTTCGGCGCCGCCGCCCCGCTCGGCCTGATGGCGCCCGCGCTGCGCCGGGCCGGCGCCGGGCGGCTGCTCGGCATGACGCACGGCCACGAGGCCGCCTGGGCCCAGCTGCCGGGCTCCCGGCAGCTGCTGCGCCGGATCGGCGCGGGCACCGACGTGCTGACCTACCTGGGCGAGTACACCCGCTCCCGGATCGCCGCCGCCGTCGGGCCGCGGGCCGCGGCCCGGATGGTGCAGCTGCCGCCGGGCGTGGACGAGTCGACCTTCCACCCGGGCTCCGGGGGCGCCGAGGTCCGCCGCCGGCTCGGGCTCGCGGACCGGCCGGTCGTGGTCTGCGTCTCCCGGCTGGTGCCGCGCAAGGGCCAGGACACCCTGATCGAGGCGATGCCGCAGATCCTGGCCGACGTGCCGGACGCGGTGCTGCTGATCGTCGGCGGCGGCCCGTACCGGGCGGACCTGGAGAAGCTCGCGGACGCCAAGGGCGTACGGGACTCGGTGCGGTTCACCGGTTCGGTGCCCTGGGAGGAGCTGCCCGCCCACTACGGGGCCGGGGACGTCTTCGCGATGCCCTGCCGGACCCGGCGCGGGGGCCTGGACGTCGAGGGCCTGGGCATCGTCTACCTGGAGGCCTCGGCGACCGGCCTGCCGGTGGTCGCGGGGGACTCCGGCGGCGCACCGGACGCGGTGCTGGAGGGCGAGACCGGGTACGTGGTGCCCGGTGGTTCGGCCGCGGCGTCGGCCGAGCGGATCGTGCGGCTGCTGCGCGACGAGGAGCTGCGGCGGCGGATGGGCGAGGCCGGGCGGCGGTGGGTGGAGCGCTCCTGGCGCTGGGACCTGCTGGCCGGGCGGCTGACCTCGCTGCTGGCGGCCTGAGGCCCCGAACGGCGCAGGGCCCCGCCTCCGGGAGGAGGCGGGGCCCTGCGGCTGCGGTGGTCACTTCTTGTAGAGGGCCTCGACCTCGGCCGCGAAGTCCTTCAGCACGAGGTTGCGCTTGAGCTTCAGCGAGGGCGTCAGGTGGCCGCTCTCCTCGGAGAACTCGGTGTCCAGCAGGCGGAACTTCTTGACCGCCTCGGCGTGCGAGACGGCCGCGTTGCCGTCGTCCACCGCGCCCTGCAGGGCGGCGAGCAGGTCCGGGTCCTCGGCGAGGTCGCCGACGGTGGCGCCGGCGGGCTTGCCGTTGAGCTCCTTCCACTTGGGGAAGAAGTCCGGGTCGACGGTGATCAGGCAGGCGATGAACGGCTTGCGGTCGCCGACCACCATGACCTCGCCGACCAGGGCGTGGGCCCGGATCCGGTCCTCGATCACGGCCGGGGCGACGTTCTTGCCGCCGGCCGTGACGATGATCTCCTTCTTGCGGCCGGTGATGGTCAGGTAGCCCTCGGAGTCCAGCGAGCCGATGTCGCCGCTGGCCATCCAGCCGTCCCTGAGCGTGTCCGCGGTGGCCTGCGGGTTGTTCCAGTAGCCGGTGAAGACGTGCGGGCCCTTGAAGAAGACCTCGCCGTCCTCGGCGACCCGGACCGAGGCGCCGGGCACCGGCTGGCCGACCGTGCCGATCTTCGGCTTGTCCCACGGGTTGAAGGTGGTGGCCGCGCAGGTCTCCGTCAGGCCGTAGCCCTCCAGGACGGTGAAGCCGATGCCCCGGTAGAAGTGGCCCAGGCGCTCGCCGAGCGGGGCGCCGCCGGAGATGGCGTGGGTGGCGCGGCCGCCGAGCGCGGCGCGCAGCTTGCTGTAGACCAACTTGTCGAAGACCGCGTGCTTGATCCGCAGGACCAGGCCGGCGCCGCCGGCGTCCAGCGCCCGGCTGTAGGCGATCGCGGTCTCGGCGGCCTTGTCGAAGATCTTGCCCTTGCCGTCGGCCTGGGCCTTGGCGCGGGCGGTGTTGTAGACCTTCTCGAAGACTCTCGGCACGCCCAGGATCAGGGTCGGCCGGAAGGCTGCCAGCTCGGCCGTGACGTCCTTGATGTCGGAGACGTGGCCGAGCTTGATCGGGGCCATCGCAGGGGCGATCTCGGCGATCCGGCCGAGCACGTGCGCCAGCGGCAGGAAGAGCAGGACGGAGCTCTCGCCGGTGCGGAACAGCGGGGCCAGCCGCTCGACGATGTTGCCGCACTCGGCGAGGAAGTTGCCGTGCGTCAGCTGACAGCCCTTCGGGCGGCCGGTGGTGCCCGAGGTGTAGACGATGGTCGCGATCGAGTCGGAGTCGGCGCTCCCGCGGTGCTCGGCGACGGTCTCGTCGGAGACCCCGTGGCCGGCCTCGGCCAGCGCGGCGACCGCGCCCTGCTCGATCTGCCAGGTGTGCTTCAGCTCCGGGAGACGGCCGCGGACCGCCTCGACCACCTCGCGGTGCTGGTCGGTCTCGGTGAGCACGGCGACCGCGCCGGAGTCGCCGAGGATCCACTCCACCTGCTCGGGGGAGGAGGTCTCGTACACCGGCACGGTGATGGCACCGGCCGACCAGATCGCGAAGTCCAGCAGCGTCCACTCGTACCGGGTCCGGGACATGATGCCCACGCGGTCCCCCGGGCGGATGCCGGTGGCGATCAGGCCCTTCGCTGCGGCGTGCACCTCGACCAGGAACTGGGCGGCGGTCAACTCCTGCCACTGGCCGTCCACCTTGCGGCTGAGGACCACGACGTCCGGGTGCCGCTCGGCGTTCTGGTGCACGAGGTCGGAGAGGTTACCGCCGCTCGGTACCTGGTAGAGGGCCGGAAGGCTGAAGTCGAGCAAGACTGCTCCTCGTTCGCGACGCTGCGGGACGGCAGGACGTTACTGCCCGGTAGGCAGCTTCGGCCAGGGGGGCGGCCCCGGTGTTCGAAGTGTCACACCCGGCCGGGTCCGACCAGGCCGTGACCAGGTCGTTCGAATGGCACCCTACGGCAGCCCCGCGGTGACCGGCCGGTAGCATGCCCCGCCGCCCGGCGCCCGCCGGGCCGCGGCCGCCCGCGGAGCACGCCCGTGCCGCCGACCGGATCGCCGGTCGCGATAGCCTGCTCCGGGCGGACCGGGCCGAGGGCGCCCCGGCCGGGCCGGCAGGCAGAGGGACGACGCGGAGGGCCATTCCATGGCGGAGCACACCAGGTCGAGCATCACCATCGACGCGACCCCGGCCACGGTCATGGCCGTGATCGCCGACTTCGCCGCCTACCCGGCCTGGACCGGTGAGGTCAAGGAGATCGAGGTCCTGGAGACCGGCGAGGAGGGACGCGCCGCCAAGGTCCGGCTGCTGCTCGACGCCGGCGCCATCCGCGACGAGCACGTCCTCGCCTACACCTGGGACGGCGACCGCGAGGTCGGCTGGACCCTCGTCCGCAGCCAGATGCTCCGCTCGCTGGACGGCTCGTACACCCTCGCGCCGCTGGCCGGCGGCCGCACCGAGGTGACCTACCAGCTCGCCGTGGACGTCAAGATCCCGATGCTCGGCATGATCAAGCGCAAGGCCGAGAAGGTCATCATCGACCGCGCCCTGGCCGGACTGAAGAAGCGCGTCGAGGACGCCGACGGCAAGCCGCGCTCCGAGGGCTGACACGGCGGAACGGGGGTCGACGGCATGACGGCGACACGCACCATCCTGGTCAGCGGCGACGCGGGCGCGCCCGCGGTGGCCGCCGCCACCGCCCTGCACGCCGCACGGCGCGGACACCGCACCTGGCTGCTGGCGGCCGACGACCCGCACCGGGCGCTCGACTCCGCCCTCGGCACCCGGCTGGAGCCCGAACCGCTCGGCTACGCCCCCGGCCTGACCGTCTCCCGAATCGACGAGCAGGCCGCCTTCCGCTACGCCGTCGGCGAGCTCACCGGCCGGCTCAAGCCCGCCCTCGACCTGCTCGGCGCCGAACAGCTCGACCCCGAGGAGCTCACCGCGCTCCCCGGCATCGCCCGGCTCGCCCTGCTGCGCGCCCTGCCCGCCGCCGACCAGGACGTCCTGGTCGTGCTCGCCCCGCCGCCCGCCGAGCTGATCGCCACCCTCGCCCTGCCCGAGCAACTGGCCCGCTACCTGGATCGGCTCGTCCCCGAGCAGCGGCAGGCCGCCCGGGCGCTGCGCCCGCTGCTGGCCGGGCTGGCCGGCGTCCCGATGCCCGCCGACTGGCTGTACGAGGGGCGCGGCAAGGCCGCCGCGGCGCTCGCCGAGTCCGGCGCCGCGATCGCCGACCCCGGCACCAGCGTCCGCCTGGTCGTCCCCGCCGACGGCCACCCGTACGGGGAACTGCGCCGGATCCGGGCCGGGCTCGCGCTCCACGGACACCGGCCGGACGCCGTGGTCGTGCACGGCGCGCTGCCCGAGGCCGCCGCCGCCTCGCCCGACCCCTGGCTGGCCGCGCTGGCCCGCCGACGGCAGGAGGAACTGGCCGCCCTCGCCGCCGGGACCGACGCCCCGGTCCTGGTCACCGGCCTCGCCGACGCCAGCCTGGAGGCCGTCGCCGACCGCCTCTACGGGGACGGCCCCGGCCCCGAACGGCTCGCCCCGGTGCCCTGGACGGTCGAGGACCGGCTCGCCGAGGACGGCCTGCTGGTCTGGCACCTCGACCTGCCCGGCGCCGACCGGGCGGAGCTGGACCTGGTCCGCCGGGGCGACGACCTGGTGGTCGGCCTCGGCGCCCACCGCCGGGTGCTCACCCTGCCGTCCGCGCTGCGCCGCTGCACGGTGGCCGGGGCCGGGCTGCTGGACGGGGTGCTCACCGTGCGGTTCGCTCCTGATCCTGCGCTCTGGCCGCAGGGCTGACCGGCCGCCCGGCACGGATCCGAGGCCCCGTGCGGGCCTGCGGCAGGGCCTCGGACGGGCCCGCACCGGGCCCCGGGCAGGCGCCGTTCGGCCTTTCCGGGGGGTACGGCCGGTCGGGTAGCGTCGGGCCGGAGGGCCGCGGGGTGCGGCCACGGCCGAGGAGGCGCCCGCGATGACCAGCACCGACGACCGCACCGAGCCCGTCGACGACCGCACCGAGCCCGTCGGGGGCCGCACCGGGGCCGCCGACGGGCGGGCCGGGCAGGCCGACGGCGAGGAGGGGACTCGGGCCGACGGGCAGGCTCACCCGTTCGGGCCGGAGCTGGGCCCGCTGGTGGACGAGGTGCGCCGGTTCGCCACGGCCCTCGGCGAGAAGGCGCAGGAGACCAGCGCCACCACCCTGATCACCCTCTCCGGCCTGGCCGACCGCCTGCGCACCCAGCAGCCGGAGATCTACACCCACCTCGCCGCCGCCGGCTCCGGGATCGCCGCCGCGGGCGCCGAGCTGCTGGCCGCCTACCGCGCCGCCGTGGCCGGGCACGAGAGCCGCTGGACCGCCGGGCAGGGCGCGGCCACCGAGAAGATCGACCTCGACGGGCCTGACGAGCCGTCCGCCAAGCAGTGAAACCGTAACTTTCGGAGGGTGACCGCGTTGCTCCCGTACGTCACGAAGAAGGAGATTAGATACGACTTTTGAAGCGTCACCGCGCGGTTGCCCCAAAATTGTCTTCGAATAATGTATGCGAGGCTGTGTACGGGGGCCGGGTTGGGCGGTACCGTTCCGTCCAGCGGGAACGAGTGAATAGCTGAGGGACACATGGCTCTGACCATCGGCGTCGATGTCGGCGGGACCAAGATCGCGGCAGGTGTGGTCGACGAGACGGGCGAGATCCTGGCCCGGACCAGGGTGCCCACCCCGGCCGACCCTCAGTGGGCGGTCGATGCCATCGCGCAGGCCGTGCGCGAGCTCAAGGAGGAGCACCCCGGCGTCACCGCGGTCGGGGTCGGCGCTCCCGGCTTCGTCGACAGCAACCGCTCCACGGTGATCTTCGCGCCCAACATCGACTGGGAGAACGAGCCGCTGCGCGGCCGGATCGAAGAGCTCACCGGCCTGTCCGCGGTGATCGAGAACGACGCCAACTCCGCCGCCTGGGCCGAGTTCCGCTTCGGCGCGGCCGCCGAACACCAGGACATGGTGCTGATCACGGTCGGCACCGGCATCGGCGGCGGCATCGTCATGGACGGCCGGCTGCACCGCGGCCGGTTCGGCGTGGCCGGCGAGATCGGCCACCTCAACATGGTCCCGGACGGCCTGCAGTGCGGCTGCGGCGGCAAGGGCTGCTGGGAGCAGTACGGCTCCGGGCGGGCGCTGCGCCGCTACGGCCGGGAGAAGGCGGCGGCCGACCCGGTGCGCGGCCGGCGGATGCTGGAGCTCAACGACGGCGTCGCCGAGACCATCCGCGGCATCCACATCACCGAGGCCGCCGAGGCCGGCGACCCGCTCGCCCTGGAGTGCTACTCGGAGCTGGCCGACTGGCTGGGCCGAGGCATGGCCGACCTCGCCGCGCTGTTCGACCCGGCCGTCTTCGTGCTCGGCGGCGGCGTCTCCGACTCCGGCCGCCTGCTGCTCGACCCGGTCGCCAAGGCCTTCGAGCACTACCTGACCGGCGGTGTGCACCGCCCGCGCGCCGAGGTCGTACTGGCCTCGATGGGCTCCGCCGCCGGCATCGTCGGTGCGGCGGACCTGGCCCGCACCCCCGCGTAGGACGCACACCCCTCTTCCCAGCCCGCCGGCGGCGGTGCGACCGGGCCCCGACCGCTCCCGGACGCGCCGCCGCCGTCGCACGTCCCGGCGGCGGCGCGTACGGTCGGAGACCGGTGCCGCGTACGGTCGGAGCCGACGACGACGCACCCGGCGACGACGCACAGGGGAGGGCCATGACCGCCGAGACCGATCCAGTCGGCAGTCCCACGACCGTCGGACCACTGCCGCCGGCCGGCCCGCGGCGGCTGCGCCTGCTCAGCTACAACATCCGCTCGCTGCGCGACGACCGGCGGGCGCTGGCCCGAGTGATCCGGGCCTGCGCGCCCGACCTGGTCTGCATCCAGGAGTCGCCGCGCTACTGGCGTCCCGAGGGGCAGGCCGGGTGGCTGGCCCGGCACACCGGGACGGAGGTGCTGGCCGGCGGCGGCCGGACCGCGGCCGGTCCGCTGCTGCTCGGCCGGCCCGGCGCCGCCGAGGTGCTGGGGGTGCACGACCGGCTGCTGCCCAAGACCCGCGGCCTGCACGCCCGCGGCTTCGCCACCGCGCTGCTGCGGCTGCCCGGCACGGCGCCGTTCACCCTCACCAGCTGCCACCTGAGCCTGCAGCCCGAAGAGCGGTACGGGCAGTTCGAGCTCCTGCTCGACCAGCTCGCGATCGCCGAACACGGCGTCGTGGCAGGGGACTTCAACGAGCACCCGGACGGGCCCGGCTGGCAGCTGCTGGCCTCCCGGCTGCAGGACGGCCACCCGACCGCCCCCTGGGGCGGCGAGTTCACGTCCGTACCGGAACGCCCCTACCAGCGGATCGACGCCGTCTTCGCCACCCCCGGGATCACCGTCCTCGGCTGCGGGGTGCCGCACGGGCTGCCCGGGGTCACCGAGGCCGACCTGCGGGCCGCGACCGACCACCTGCCGGTGCTCGCGGTCCTGGAGGTCCCGGAGGGCTAGGCCCCGCCCTCGGACCCTCTCCGGCGGACCCCCGCCCTCGGACCGGCGCCGTCGGGCCCCCGCCCTCGGAGCGGGGCCTGCGGACCGGCGCCGGAGGGCCGGTCCTACACGACCGCCCCGTGGTCCGGGTCCTCCGGCTCGTCCTCGTCGCGGTCCCGCATCCGGGCCACCAGGGTGACGAAGCCGCCGAGGAAGGCCGTGACCCCGACCCAGGCGGGCCAGCCGGAGATCTCCCGCCAGACCACCGCGTCGACCAGCAGCAGCGCCGGGCCGCCGAGCACGGCGAGCCAGGCGAACTTGGCGGTCACGTCGGCCTCGGGCAGCGGCGGGGGCTCCGGCGGGACGAAGTGGCCCTCGTCGGTCTCCTCGTCCAGCTCGAAGTCGCGCGGACCCGAACCGGCGGCGGGCATCACCGGCCGACCGGAGCGGGGGCGCGGCTGCGGTGCGAGGTCGGCGAGGTCGCCCTGCCCGCCGGCGCCGGGGCCGTCCTTGTAGCCGCCCTTGAACCCGTTCTGCGCCCGGAGGTTCTCGACCTCGGGCCAGTTGGGGTTGTTGAGGTCGACCGGGTCGTCGAACTGGGCGACCAGGGCCGCGAAGATCTCGTCCTGCTCGGCCTGGCTGCGCTCGGGCGCGCGGCGTGGCCCGGCGGGGACCCCCGGCCCGGCGGAGTCGCCAGCGGTGTCCTTCGCGGGCGCCGGTGCCGGCGTGGGGGCGGGTGCCGGTGCCGCGGCGCCCTCCGCGCCGGTACGGTCCGTCGGCGCACCGCCCGGGGCGGCGGCGTCCTTCGCCCCGCCGTCCTGCGTAGCGCCGTCCCTCGCCCCGCCGTCCTTCGTCGCGCCGTCCTCGCGGGGAGTCTCGTCCCCGCCGCCCGCCGTGCTGCTCTCGTGCACTTCCGGCCCTTCAGCCATGGTGATCGTCGGATTCGACCCGGGTTGCGCCCGCCGCGTGCGCGGGGGCCAGCCGTCGGATGAAGTCCTGGCTGGCCGCGAATATTTCCGCCGCGTCGTGGTCCAGCGTCGCGACGTGGAAGCTGCGTTGGCACAGCCGCTCCGTCACGTCGGTCGAGGATATCCGGGCCAGCACCAGTTCCGAGTTGGCCGGCGAGACGACGTGGTCCTGGGGGCTGTGGAAGAGCAGGACCGGCTGGGTCACCTCCGGCAGCCGGTCCTGGACCTCCCGCCAGAGCCGGCTCAACGACCAGGCGGCGTGCAGCGGCGTCCGGTCGTAACCGTGCTCGGTCACCCCGGTCCTGGCGATGTCGTCGGCGATCCCGGGCACGCTCGGGACGAGGTGGCGCAGCACCGGGAGCAGCACACTCGCGGGGGTGTCCGAGCGCACCGACGGGTTGACCAGCACCAGCCCGGAGACCGTCGGGCCGTGCAGCGCGGCGAGCCGCAGCGCCAGCGCGCCGCCCATCGACAGCGCGCAGACGAAGACCTGCTCGCACTCGTCGGCGAGGGCCAGCAGCTCGCGTTCGACCTCGGCGTACCAGTCCTCCCACCGGGTGAGCTGCATGTCCTGCCAGCGGGTGCCGTGTCCCGGCAGCAGCGGCAGCGACACGGTGTACCCGGCCGCGGCCAGTTCCTCGGCCCACGGGCGCAGCGACTGCGGCGACCCGGTGAAGCCGTGGCAGAGCAGCACGCCCACCGCTCCACCGCGGTGGCGGTACGGTTCGGCACCGGGCAGCAACGGCATGGCGGACTCCTTCGCGGGCGGGTGGCGCTGGGGGAGGGACGCTGGAGGGGCAGCTGCAGGAATTCGCATCGTCCCACGCCCCGCGCCGGGCCGTACACCCCCATCGGCGGGGGCGGGCACAGCCGACGGCCGCGGGGCATTAGGATCGACCGGTCCGCATAACAGGAGGCCCGGGTTGTTCTACCGACTGATGAAGATGATCGTCGCGCCACTGCTTCGGATCTTCTTCCGGCCGTGGATCGAGGGTGAGGAGAACATCCCCACCGAGGGTGCGGCGATCATCGCCAGCAACCACCTGTCCTTCTCGGACTCGTTCTTCTTCCCCGCGCTGATCAAGCGCCGGGTGACCTTCATCGCGAAGGCCGAGTACTTCAACACCCCGGGCCTCAAGGGCCGGCTGACCGCCGCGTTCTTCAAGGGCGTCGGTCAGCTGCCGGTGGACCGTTCGGGCGTGCGCGGCGCCGGCGAGGCCGCGATCCGCAGCGCCATCGCGGTGCTGGAGCGCGGCGAACTGTTCGGCGTCTACCCGGAGGGCACCCGTTCGCCCGACGGCAAGCTGTACCGCGGCAAGGTCGGCGGTCTGGCCCGCGTCGCGCTGGCCACCGGCGCCCCGGTGATCCCGGTCGCCATGATCGACACCGAGAAGGTGCAGCCGCCCGGCCAGGTGGTCCCGAACTTCGGGACCCGCCCCGGTATCCGGATCGGCCGCCCGCTCGACTTCTCCCGCTACCACGGCATGGAGAACGACCGCTTCATCCTCCGTTCGGTGACGGACGAGGTGATGTACGAGATCATGCGGCTCTCCGGCCAGGAGTACGTGGACATCTACGCGACCGCGGCCAAGCGGCAGATCTCCGAGGACAAGAAGAAGGCCGACGCCGAGCGTCGCGCCGCGGCCAAGGCGGAGAAGGCCGAGGCCGCCGAGGCGGAGAAGACCGCCGAGGCCGAGAAGGCCGCCGAGGCGGACAAGGAGACCGGCTCGGCCTGACGGCCCGGCCGGGCCCGGGGGAGGGGCGGATGACGGACGGCGGCAGAGCCGGCGCGGTGGGCGGGACGGTGGCGGCCGGCGGCATGTCCGTCGAGCTCCCGCTGTGGAAGGCCATCTCCTACTTCCGGATGCTGGCCCTGATCTACGCCCTGCTCCGGTACTTCAACTCGTACCTGCACTTCCTGCACCCGGTGGCGGGTTGGATCTTCCTGGGCGCGCTCACCCTCTGGACCCTCGCCACCACCCGGGCCTTCGCCAACCCGCAGCGCTGCACCTGGTACGTCCTGGGCGTCGACCTCACCCTCGCCGTCACCGGCATCGTGATGAGCGGCCTGACCGACGCCCCGGCCCGGATCAGCCACGGCGCGCCGACCCTGCCCACCATCTGGGCCGCGGGCACGGTGCTCGGCTGCGCCGCCAAGGGCGGCTGGCGGCCGGCGGCGGCCACCGGTTCGGTGATCGGCGTCGCCAACATCCTCGGCCACGGCGGGCCGACCGGCGACAACATCCACAACATCGTGCTGCTGATGGTCGCCGGGTGCGCGATCGGCTACGTGATCGAGCTGGCCCGGGCCAGTGAGGCCACGCTCACCCGGGCGCTCCAGGTCGAGGCGGCCACCCGGGAGCGCGAGCGGCTCTCCCGGGACATCCACGACGGCGTGCTGCAGGTGCTGGCGCTGGTCCAGCGGCGCGGCTCGGAGCTGGGCGGGGGGACGGGCGCCGCCGGCGGCGCGGACTTCGCCGAACTGGGCCGCCTGGCGGGTGAGCAGGAGCGGGCGCTGCGGACCCTGATGACCGGTGGTCCGATCCCGGCCCAGCGCCTGCCGGAGCCCGACGCCGCCGAACCGCGCGACCTCACCGCGCTGCTGCGCCCGTACGCCGACGAGCGGATCACGCTCTCCGCGCCCGGCACCCCGGTGCTGCTGCCCGCCCCGGCGGTCGGCGAGCTCGCCGCGGCGGTCGGCGCGGCCGTCGACAACGTCCGCCGGCACGCCGGGGAGGGGGCCCGGGCCTGGATCCTGGTCGAGGACGAGCCGGAGGCCGTCACGGTCAGCATCCGCGACGACGGCCCCGGCTTCGCCCCGGGCCGGCTCGGCGAGGCGGAGCTGGCCGGGCGGCTCGGCGTCTCGCAGTCCATCCGCGGCCGGCTGCTGGACCTCGGCGGCACGGCCGAGCTGTACTCGGCGCCCGGTGAGGGCGTCGAGGTCGAACTGCGGGTCCCGAGGAAGGCCACTCAATGACAGACCAGCTGATGACCGATCAGCCGACCACCGACCGGCCGGTGCGGGTGATGGTGGTGGACGACCACCCGATGTGGCGGGACGCGGTCTCGCGCGACCTCGCCGAGGCCGGGCTGGACGTGGTGGCCACGGCGGGCGACGGCGAGGAAGCCGTGCGCCGCGCCCGCGCCTGCTCGCCGCAGGTCATCGTGCTGGACCTCAACCTGCCCGCGCTGCCCGGTGCCGAGGTGTGCCGCCAGGTGGTCGCGCACGACCCGGCGGTGCGGGTGCTGGTGCTGTCGGCCAGCGGGGAGCACCAGGACGTGCTGGAGGCGGTGAAGTCCGGTGCGACCGGGTACCTGGTGAAGTCCGCCGGGCGGGAGGAGCTGCTGAACGCGGTGCTCCGGACGGCCGTCGGCGACGCGGTCTTCACCCCGGGCCTGGCCGGGCTGGTGCTCGGCGAGTTCCGCCGGCTGGCCACCGAGCCCGCCCCGGCGTCGGCGCCCGCGGCCCCGCAGCTGACCGCCCGGGAGACCGAGGTGCTGCGGCTGGTGGCCAAGGGCCTGTCGTACCGCCAGATCGCCGACCGGCTGGTGCTGTCGCACCGCACGGTGCAGAACCACGTCCAGAACACGCTCGGGAAGCTGCAGCTGCACAACCGGGTGGAACTGGTCCGGTACGCGATCGAGCAGGGCCTGGACGACGAGATCTGACGGGGCCCGGGCGGTCGCGAACCGCCCGGGACGCCGTCGACCCGTCGTGCCCCGGCCGTTCAGCGGCGGACCGGCGCCACCTCGCGCAGCAGGCCCGCCACGATGTCCACGCCCTCGCGGGTGAGCACCGACTCGGGGTGGAACTGGAGGCCGGCGAAGCCGGGCCCGCGCAGGGCGTGGACGTCGCCGGTGGCGGCGTCCCGGGCGACCTCGACGCCCTCGGCGGCGAGCCGGGCCGCGTCGGCCTCCGAGCAGCGTGCGGTGAAGGTGTTGTAGAACCCGACCGTCCGCTTGGTGCCGAACAGGTCGATGCTCTCCTGCGCCCCCTGGTACGGGACGGCCTTGCGGCCCAGTGCCAGCCCGAGTTCGGCGGAGAGCAACTGGTGGCTGAGGCAGACCGCGAGCAGCGGTGCGGTCCGGGCGCCGGAGCGGGCGGCGGCCAGGGAGTCCGCGACGATCGGTCGCAGCACGGCCATCTTGGGGTCGTCGGCGAGCGCCGGGTCGCCGGGGCCGGGGCCGAGCACCAGCGGACCGGGGTGCGCCGCGACGAGTGCGCGCAGCCCGGGCTCGTCGTAGCGGACGACCGTCACCCGGTGGCCGAGCGAGCCGAGCAGGTGGGCGAGCATCGAGGTGAAGGTGTCCTCGCCGTCCACGACCAGGGCCGGCTCGGTCTCGGTGACGAGGGCCGGCGTCTGCATCCGCAGCCAGAACGGTGCGAGGCCGGCCCGGCGGGCGTCGAGCGCGGCCTGCACCCGGTGGTCGTCGGCGAGCCGGGGGCCGGTGGGGTGGGGGAGCCGGGCGGGCGCGGGCCGGGCGCCGATCGCGGTGAGCACCCCGGCGGCCTTGGCGTGGGTCTCGGCGACCTCGGACTCCGGCACGGAGTGGCGCACCAGGGTGGCGCCGACCCGGACGACGAGCCGGCCGGTGGCCGGGTCGATGTCGGCGGTGCGGATGCAGATCGGCGAGTCCAGCAGCTGCCCGCCGCTGGCGGAGCGTCCGATCAGGGCGAGCGCGCCGGAGTAGTAGCCGCGCCCGGTGGGCTCGTACCGGTTGATGACCCGGGTGGCGTTCTCGACCGGGCTGCCGGTGACGGTGGCGGCGAACATCGTTTCGCGGAGCACGTCGCGGACGTCCAGCGAGGTGCGGCCGCGCAGTTCGTACTCGGTGTGGGCGAGGTGGGCCATCTCCTTGAGCCGGGGCCCGAGCACCTGGCCGCCGAGGTCGCCGACCGTGCACATCATCTTGAGCTCCTCGTCCACGACCATGGTGAGCTCCTCCAACTCCTTGGGGTCGTGCAGGAACCGGAGCAGTGAGTCGATGTCGGAGCCGCCCGCCGGATAGCGGTAGGTGCCGGAGATCGGGTTCATCACGACGGTGCCGCCGCTCTGGCGGACGTGCACCTCGGGGGAGGCGCCGACCAGGACCCGTTCGCCGGTGTGCACCAGGAAGGTCCAGTAGGCGCCGCGTTCCTGCTCCAGCAGCCGTCGGAAGAGGGTCAGCGCGAGGGCCGGGCCGAAGTCGTCGAGGGTGGCGTGGAAGTCGCGCCGGATCACGAAGTTGGCGCCCTCGCCGTTGCCGATCTCGTCCTCGATCACCCGGCGGACGATCGAGGCGTACGAATCGTCGTCCACGTCGAACGCGCCACCGGCAAGTGAGACCGGCAACTGCGGTAGGGCGGACGTGAATTCGGCCAAGGGGAGGACGTGCTGTTCAGCCACCGCGAGGGCCTGCAGCGGGGTGCCGTCGTCGTGCGCCTCGAAGCCGCGCTCGCGGATCTGCCGGTACGGGACGAGCGCGAGCAGGTCGTGCACCGGGGTGCCGCCGGCCGGGACGCCGCTGCGCACCGGGAGGTCGGCGAGGCGCCGGTAGCTGTCGACGGTGCCCAGCAGCACCTCGACGGTGTCCGGGGCGAGCCGGGGGGTGCGGCGGTGCAGCAGGGCGAAGGCGGGGGCGCCGGGGGCGGTGAGACGGGTGAGCAGGTCGGTGACGGTGGTCACGGTGCGGCTTCCTTCCGGGTGGATGGCGAGGGCGGTGCTGGGTTCCGCTCCCGGAGGGCCGTCTGCTCAGACGCCGACGGCCGCCCCGAGGGGCGGCCGTCGTGTTCGTCTAGGAACGCGCGATCGGTGGGCCACCCGTGGAGGAGGCCCACCACCAGGAGTGGTTGTGGGGCGCGTGCATGGGTCGAGCGTAGCGGATCCGGCAGGACGGGTGAGCGGCGTCACGCCTTTGTCCGAGATGTGTCTCACCCCTCGGGCAATGGTCACGAATCGCTCGTGCCACCCCGTAGCCTTGGCCGTGTGACCGCTACGACTGAGACATCGAGGGCTGCCCACTCCTGGCAGTCCCTGCCCGCGGCGCAGCAGCCTGAATGGCCGGACCAAGAGGCTCTGCGCAAGACCCTTGCCGAGCTCGCCTCGTATCCGCCGCTCGTCTTCGCCGGCGAGTGCGACCAGCTGCGCGCCCGGCTCGGAGCCGTGGCGCGCGGGGAGGCCTTCCTCCTCCAGGGCGGTGACTGCGCCGAGGCCTTCGACGGCGTCTCGGCGGAGCACATCCGCAACAAGCTGAAGACCCTGCTCCAGATGGCCGCCGTGCTGACGTACGCGGCCTCGGTGCCGGTGGTGAAGGTCGGCCGGATCGCCGGCCAGTACTCGAAGCCGCGCTCCAAGGCGACCGAGACCCGCAACGGCGTGACCCTGCCGGTCTACCGGGGCGACTCGGTGAACGGTTTCGAGTTCACCCCCGAGTCCCGCAACCCGGACCCGGAGCGCCTGAAGCGGATGTACAACGCGTCCGCCGCGACGCTCAACCTGGTGCGCGCGTTCACCACCGGTGGTTACGCCGACCTGCGCCAGGTGCACGCGTGGAACCAGGACTTCGTCCGCAACTCGCCGGCCGGCCAGCGCTACGAGCAGCTCGCCCGGGAGATCGACAACGCGCTGGCGTTCATGAACGCCTGCGGTGTCGCGCCGGAGGAGTTCAAGACGGTCGAGTTCTTCTCCTCGCACGAGGCGCTGATCCTCGACTACGAGACCGCGCTGACCCGCGTGGACTCGCGCACCGGCGAGCTGTACGACGTCTCCGGCCACATGGTGTGGATCGGCGAGCGCACCCGGCAGCTGGACCACGCGCACATCGAGTTCGCCTCGAAGGTCCGCAACCCGATCGGCGTCAAGCTCGGTCCGACCACCTCGGTGGACGAGGCGCTGGCCCTGATCGAGAAGCTGGACCCGGAGCGCGAGCCCGGCCGTCTGACCTTCATCACCCGGATGGGTGCGGGCAAGATCCGCGAGCACCTGCCCACCCTGGTGGAGAAGGTCACCGCCTCCGGTGCCAAGCCGGTGTGGATCTGCGACCCGATGCACGGCAACACCTTCGAGGCCTCCAGCGGCCACAAGACCCGCCGCTTCGACGACGTCCTGGACGAGGTCAAGGGCTTCTTCGAGGTGCACCGCGCGCTCGGCACCCACCCGGGCGGCATCCACGTGGAGCTGACCGGCGACGACGTCACCGAGTGCGTCGGCGGCGGCGACGAGGTCCTGGTGGACGACCTGCACCAGCGCTACGAGACGGCCTGCGACCCGCGGCTCAACCGCAGCCAGTCGCTGGACCTGGCCTTCCTGGTCGCCGAGATGTACCGGGGGCAGTGAGCCCCGCGCACGGCCGGCCCCGCGCGGGCCGAATGTGACGAAAGCCCCTCCGGATTCGGGGTTCCCGAGCCCGGAGGGGCTTTTTCGTACCCGGATCGCCGGGTAAGGTGAGGCTTAGTGAGCTAAGGCAAGCCTTAGTCAAGATCCACTCCGCTTCACCCCGGGAGATACCGCGATGTACGTGTGCATGTGTCATGCGGTCACCGAGGACCAGGTGAAGAAGGCGATCGACGGGGGTGCCGGCACCCCCCGCCAGATAGCGAAGGGCTGCAAGGCCGGCACCGACTGCGGGTCCTGCGTGCGCCGGATCCAGGCGCTGCTCGGCGAGCACGGCGCCCGGCCCTGCCCGACCGCCCGGCTGGCGGCGAAGCTCGGCCTCGCCGAAGCGGAGCCGCAGCCGGGGGGAGCGGCGGCGGACCCGGCCCCGGCCGCTCCGGCGCCCGGGGCGGTTCCGACGGCCCCGATCGCCCCGGTGCTCCCGCTGCGCGTGGCCTGAGGCCTCAGGACTCCGGCTGCTCGATGAGCTGGGCCAGGTAGAGCGGCTCGCCGAGCTTCTCCAGGAGTTCCAGCTGGGTGTCCAGGTAGTCGATGTGGTGTTCCTCGTCGGCCAGGATGTCCTCGAAGATGTTCGCCGAGGTCACGTCGTTCTTGGCCCGCATCACCACGATCCCGCGCTTGAGCCGGTCGATCGCCTCGACCTCGACCTGGCGGTCGGCCTCGAACATCTCCTTGACCGTCTGGCCGATCCGGACGTGGAAGAGCCGCTGGTAGTTGGGCAGCCCCTCCAGGAACAGGATCCGGTCGGTGAGCGTCTCGGCGTGCTTCATCTCGTCGAAGGACTCGTGCCGGGTGTACTTGGCGAGCTTCGTCCAGCCGAAGTTCTCCTGCATCTTGGCGTGCAGGAAGTACTGGTTGATCGCGGTCAGCTCGGCGGTGAGCTGCTCGTTGAGGAACTCGATGACCTCGGGATCGCCCTGCATGGCGGTGCCTCCTGCGCTCGTCCTGGGGTGGGTCCTGCGCTGCGCATCCTGGCACCGTGGCGGGAAGGAATTCCAGTAAGTTCACACTCACTAGGACATGTGTCGGAATATCCGATTTGGGCGGAAGTCGCTCGGTGAGCGATCGACCGTTGGCCCGTACGGGCGGGGCGTGAACCCACGCAAAGGGGCGCGTGCCGGGGCTCGTCCGCCGTCTGTCACCATGGATCCATGGGTCAGTCCACTCACGAACCGCTGCCGCCGTCTGACCCGAGGCTCCCCCCGGGCCAGCGCGCACAGCGCGGCTGGCCCGCCCTGCACTACGGCCCGGTGCCCCGCTTCAAGCCGCTGACCTGGGATCTCCAGGTGTTCGGCGCCACCGCCTCGGCGGAGAAGCACAGCTGGGACTTCGGGGCCTTCAGCGCCCTGCCGCGCACCACCGTCGTCGCCGACCTGCACTGCGTGACCAAGTTCTCCGTGCTCGGCAACGAGTGGACGGGCGTGTCGGCCGCCGCCGTGCTCGACCTGGTGCCCCCGGCACCCGGCGTCACCCACGTGATGGTCTGGGCGGAGTACGGCTACAGCGCCAACCTGCGGCTCGCCGACTTCGCCGACCCGCGCACCCTGCTCGCCACCCACCGCAACGGCGAGGCGCTGACCGCCGAGCACGGCTTCCCGGTCCGGCTGGTGGTGCCGCAGCTGTACGCCTGGAAGGGCCCCAAGTGGGTCCGTGCGGTGGAGTACATGCGGGCCGACCGGCGCGGCTTCTGGGAGGAGCGCGGCTACCACAACCTCGCCGACCCCTGGCGCGAGCAGCGCTACTCCTACCAGGAGGAGCCGGGCGAGGGCCCGCTGCGCTGAGGCCGCCGCCGGACCTTCCGCGCGGTGCCGGGCCCGGGCCCGGGCGTCGGACGCGGCTAGAAGAGCGAGAACCTGACCGTGACCGCGCTGCGCTGCGGCCGCCGCTCACCGGCCGCCGGGGACTGGCCGTTCACCTTGACCGCGCCGAACACGTCCCAGCCGGTGGTCTGCATCGTGAAGCCCGCGGCCTGCAGTGCCTTCTGCGCCTCGTCCTTGGTCATCCCGGTGACGTTCGGGACCGGCACCATGCCCTTGCTGACCACCAGCGAGACCGCGGCGTTCTCCTGCAGTTGCTGCCCGGCCGCCGGCGAGCTGCTGATCACCGAGCCCTCCGGGACGCCGTCGTCGTAGGTCTCGGTCACGGTGCCCCTGGTCAGCTGGGCGCCGGCCAGGGCCGCGGCGGCGTCGGCGGCGCTCTTGCCGACGAGGTCGGGCACCGCGATCCGCCTGGGCCCCTTGGAGACGGTGACGGTGATCGTGTCGCTCCGGCGGGTGCGCGCGCCGACCCCGGGGTCGGTGGAGACCACCTGTCCGGACGGCACGGACTCGCTGAACGCCTCGACGAACCTGCCGTGCAGGCCCTCCTTGTCCAGGATCCGCTGCGCCTCGGCCCGGTCCTTGCCGAGCACCCCGGGCACCGGGCCGTACAGCCCCTCGGACAGGCCGTAGGTGGCGCCGCCGACCGCCAGCACCAGCGCGGTCAGCGCCGCGGCCCAGATCAGCGCCTTGCGCGGGACCCGGCGCAGCAGGCCGGGCCGGCGCTCGCGCACCGGGGCCGGTTCGTCGTACGGGCGCGGCTCGGTGAGCAGCTGGTCCATCAGCTCCGGCGGCACGTCCAGCACGCTGGTGCGCTCCGCCGGAGGGGCGTCGGCGGGCTGCGGCAGCGGCTGGATCACCGAGGTCGGCTCGCTGGTCGGGTAGCGCGGGCTGGGCCGGGAGGAGGCCGGCGGCTCGGCGTCCAGCTCGGCCGGGGTGAGGGTGCGGCGGACCCGCTGGACCGCGGCGAGCAGCTCCACCGCGTCGTACGGGCGGGCGTCGGCGACCCGGGCGCAGGCGCCGGCCACGATGGCGTCCAGTTCGGGGCCGACCGCGGGGGCGATCAGGGAGGGGGCGGGGACGTCCTCGTGCAGGTGCTTGTACATGACCTGGACGGGGTTGTCGCCGGTGTGCGGACGGCGGCCGGTGAGCATCTCGTAGAGCAGGATGCCGGACGCGTAGACGTCGACCCGCTGGTCGGTGGGGGCGTCCGGGAGGATCTGCTCGGGGGCGAGGTAGGAGACGGTGCCCATGACCGTGCCGCCGGTGGCGGTGCTGGTCGACGTGGGTGCGCCGTCGGCGGCGCCGAGCACCCGGACCAGGCCGAAGTCGGCGACCTTGACCAGGCCGCTCTCGGTGATCAGCACGTTCTCCGGCTTGACGTCCCGGTGCACCAGCCCGGCCCGGTGGGCGGCGCCGAGGGCGGCGAGCACCGGCTCCAGGACGTCCAGGGCGGCCCGGACGGAGAGTGCGCCGCGGTCGCGCAGCAGGTCGCGCAGGGTGCGGCCGGGCACGTACTCCATGGCGAGGAAGACGTTTCCGCCGTCCGCGCCCTGGTCGAAGACGTTGACCACGTTGGGGTGGGTGAGCTTGGCGACCGCCTTGGCCTCGCGGATGAAGCGGGTGGTGAAGCCCTCGTCCCCGGCCAGGGCGGGGTGCATCACCTTGAGGGCGACGACCCGGTCGAGCCGGGTGTCGGTGCCCTTGTAGACGGTGGACATCCCGCCGGTGGCGATGCGCTGCTCGACCTGGTACCGGTTGTCGAGCAGGGTGCCGATCAGGGGGTCGTGCAGTGCCATGTCCACTCGGGCGAGTCTAGTGCCGGGCCCGCCGGCCGGACCCGGGGACACCGCCCCCGGGCCCGGCTGTGCCCGGCTTGTGACACGCGTCGGACCCGCCGCAGGTGCCCGTCCCCGGATCCCCGGTGACGGGGCCCACGGGCGGGAGCACGGCGACGGACCCTCAGAACGCGGGGAGTTCCCGGGTGTCCAGGTCCGCTCGGCCGGCCATCGCGGACGACGCCTCGGCGTGGAAGCGGCGCGGGATGCGGCCGGCCCGGTGGGCGAGCCGGCCCGCCTCGGCGGCGTGCCGCATCGCCTCGGCCATCAGCACCGGGTCCTGGGCCCGGGTCACCGCGGAGGCCAGCATCACGGCGGAGCAGCCGAGTTCCATCGCCAGCGCGACGTCGGAGGCGGTGCCGGCGCCCGCGTCCAGGATCACCGGGACGCTCGCGCTCTCCACGATCAGCTGGAAGTTGTGCGGGTTGCGGATGCCGAGACCGGAGCCGATCGGTGAGCCCAGCGGCATGATCGCGGCGCAGCCGACGTCCTCCAACTTGCGGGCCAGCACCGGGTCGTCGTTGGTGTACGGCAGGACCGTGAAGCCGTCGTCGACCAGGGTCTCGGCGGCGTCCAGCAGCTCGATCGGGTCCGGCAGGAGGGTCCGCTCGTCGGCGATCACCTCCAGCTTCACCCAGTCGGTGCCGAGCGCCTCGCGGGCCAGCCGGGCCGTCAGCACGGCCTCGCCGGCGGTGAAGCAGCCGGCCGTGTTGGGCAGGACACGGATGCCGTTGCGGGTGAGCACGTCCAGGACGGATCCCTGGGTGCCGGCGTCGACCCGGCGCATCGCGACGGTGGTCAGCTCGGTGCCGGAGGCGAGCAGCGCGCGCTCCAGGACCTCCAGGCTCGGCGCGCCGCCGGTGCCCATGATCAGCCGGGAGGAGAAGGTCGTCCCGGCGATGGTCAGCAGGTCGTCGGCCATCTCAGCCTCCCTGGACGGCGGTGAGGATCTCGATCCGGTCGCCCGCGTTCAGCGGCGTCCCGGGCCACGAACTGCGGGGCACCACTGCCTCGTTGAGGGCGGCGGCGACACCGGTGTTGGCGCGGCTCACGGTGGCGACCAGTTCGGCGAGGGTGGTCGTGGCGGCCACCGTGCGGGGCTCGCCGTTGACGCTCAGGGCGATCTCGGACGGCGCGGTGTCGGTCGGCGCGGATCCGGCCTGCGTGCTCTCGGCCGGCGCGGTGTCGGTGGGGGTGGTCTCGGTCATGCCAGGGCCTTCGTGGTGGAGCGGTCGGGGGAGAACCGGGTGGGGGTGAACGGCTGTGCCAGTGGCGGGAGTTCGCCGGTGGCCAGGTACTCGGCGAGCACGTCGGCGGTCACCGGGGCGAGCAGCACGCCGTTGCGGTGGTGGCCGGTGGCGGCGACCAGCCCGGGGAGCGCGGTCGGGCCGAGCAGCGGCGCGTTGTCGGGTGAGCCGGGGCGCAGGCCCGCCGAGGTCTCCACGAGCGGGAGTTCGGTGATGCCGGGGACCAACTCATGTGCGTCGCGCAGGAGTTCGTACACCCCGCCGGCGGTGACCGTGGTGTCGTAGCCCTGTTCCTCGGTGGTCGCGCCGATCACCAGCTCGCCGTTCTCCCGGGGCACCAGGTAGATGTGCCCGCCGCGCACCACGGCACGGACGTTGCGGGAGAGGAACGGCCGGTAGGCGGCGGGGATCCGCAGGCGCAGCACCTGCCCCTTCACCGGGCGGACCGCGGGCAGCACGCCCTCCGGCAGGCCGGCCAGCCGGTGGCTGTGCGGCCCGGCGGCGAGCACGACCCGGTCGGCGGTCACCCGCTCCCCGGTGCCCAGCCGGGCGCCGACCGCGCGGCCGCCCTCGACCAGCAGCTCCACCGCCTCGGCGGGCCGGACGGTGACGCCCGCGCGCTCCCCGGCGAGCAGCAGCGCGGTGAGCATCCGCCGGCCGTCCACCTGGTGGTCGTCCGCGACGTGCAGGCCGCCGCGCACACCGGGGGCGAGCATCGGCTCCAGCTTGCGGGCCTCCCGGCCGGTCAGCCACGTCGAGTCCAGGCCCAGCCGCCGGTGGAAGGCGTGCAGTTCGCGCAGTTCCTCGCGGTCGTCGGAGTCCAGCGCGACGGCGATCGTGCCGCAGGCGCGGTAGCCGGTGTCCGCGCCGCCGCTCGCCTCGGTGAGTTCGGCGGCGAAGGCCGCGTAGCGTTCGTTGGAGGCCATGCCGAGGCGAAGCAGCGGCTCCTCGCCGTACTGGAGCTCGGTGACCGGGGCGAGCATCCCGGCCGCGACCCTGGCCGCCCCGCCGCCGGGGTCGGGGTCGACCACGAGGGTCCGCAGCCCGCGCTGCGCCGCCCGCCAGGCGACGGCGAGGCCGATGATGCCTCCGCCGATCACCAGGACGTCGGCGTGGGCGCCTGATGGCAAGCGTGTCAAAGCTGCTCCTCTCCCTTCGCCGGTATGACCCGGATCAGGTTCGGACGGTCGCGGGCCGTGCCAGCCCGCCTCTCAGCCCGGTTCGCCGGGCTCCCGTGATGGTGCCCCCACCATAACGCCGGGGCCCGGCCGGGCCGAAGGGCCGTACGAAGGGTGGACGGCCCCCGGGCGGCAGCCCGGCGCTGAGTACAGTGACGGGCGTGGCAGAGCTGAGCGGAACGGATCGGGTGGTCGTCGTCGGGGCCGGGCTGGCCGGGGCGCAGTGCGCCCTCAAACTGCGGCAGGGCGGCTGGCGCGGGCGGATCACGCTGGTCGGCGAGGAGCCGCACGCGCCGTACGACCGGCCTCCGCTCTCCAAGGACGTGCTGCTCGGCAAGAGCGACAGCACCACCCTGGACATCGACTACGCGCACCTCGGCGTCGAGGTGCTCACCGGCCGCCGGGCCACCGGCCTCACCCCCGGCGTGCTGCACACCGACGACGGCGACCTCCCGTACGGCTCGCTGGTGATCGCCACCGGCGCCGTCCCGCGGGCCCTGCCCGGCGCCGAGCGCGCGCACCTGCTGCACACCCTGGACGACGCCCTGGCGCTGCGCGCGCTGCTGCGGCCCGGTCTGCGGCTGGTGCTGGTCGGCGCGGGCTGGATCGGCGCCGAGGTGTCCACCGCGGCCCGCGAGGCGGGCTGCGAGGTGACCGTGGTCGAGGCGGGCCCGGCGCCGCTGCCCGGCGCGCTGCCGACCGGGGTCGGCTCGGCGATGGCCGCCTGGTACGCCGAGGCCGGCGTCGACCTGCGCTGCGGGGTCGGGGTGGCCGCCGTCGAGCCCGGCGCGGTGCTGCTGGCGGACGGCTCGCACCTGCCGGCCGACGAGGTGGTCGTCGGTGTCGGCGCCCGGCCCGCGACCGCGTGGCTGGCGGGTTCCGGGATCGAGCTGGACGGCGCCGGCGCCGTCGTGGTGGACGCGCGGCTGCGTACCTCCCTGCCCGGCGTCTTCGCGGCCGGCGACTGCGTCAGTTACCCCTCGGCCCGGGCCGGTGCCCGGCTGGCCGTCCAGCACTGGGACCACGCGCTGCAGTCCGGCGAGGCGGTGGCCGCCGCCGTCCTCGGCACGGACGCACCGCCGTACGACCCGGTGCCGTACTTCTGGTCGGAGCAGTTCGGGCGGATGGTGCAGTACGCGGGCCGGCACGCCGAGGGCGACGAGCCGCTGTGGCGCGGCGGCCCGCAGGACGCCTCGTGGGCGGTGCTCTGGCTGCGCGACGGGGTGCCGAGTGCGCTGCTGACGGTGGACCGGCCGCGCGACCTCACCCAGGGGCGGAAGCTGATCGAGCGCGGCACGGCCCTGGATCCGGCCCGCGCGGCGGACCCGGCGGTGCCGCTGAAGTCGGCCGTCGCCGGGTAGCGCCTGGTGCGCGGTGGGCCGTGGAGGTGGCAGTCTGGTGGCGTGAGTGAGATCGAAAGCAAGATTGAATCCCTGGTCACCGAGTGGATGTACCTGCCCGACATCTCGGAGCAGTGGGGGGTCCGGGTCACCGAGGTGCGTGACCTGGTCAAGAACGGCGGCCTGATCGCCGTCCGGCGCGGCCCGAACAAGTCGCTGCAGGTCCCTGCGGCGTTCATCGACGGCCCCGGGCTGGTCAAGCACCTGTCCGGCACCCTGACCGTCCTGCGGGACTGCGGGTACGACGACGTGGAGATCCTGGAGTGGCTCTTCACCGAGGACCCGTCGCTGCCCGGCAGCCCGATCCAGGCGCTGCGCGAGAACCGCGGCACCGAGGTCAAGCGCCGCGCCCAGGCGATGCTGATCTGATGGCGGCGGACACGCCGCGCGCTCGCCTGGCGGACGCGCGCCTCTACCTGTGCACCGACGCCCGTCGGGAGCAGGGCGACCTCGCCGAGTTCCTCGACGCGGCGCTGGCGGGCGGGGTGGACATCGTCCAGCTGCGCGACAAGGGCCTGGAGGCCAAGCAGGAGCTGGAGGCCCTGGAGGTCTTCGCCGACGCCTGCCGCCGCCACGGCAAGCTGCTGGCCGTCAACGACCGCGCCGACGTCGCGCACGCGGCCCGGCCGGACGTGCTGCACCTCGGCCAGGACGACCTGCCGGTGCCGGCCGCCCGGGCGATCCTCGGCGAGGACGTCCTGATCGGCCGGTCCTGCCACGCCGAGTCCGAGGTGGACGCGGCGGCCGTCGAACCCGGGGTGGACTACTTCTGCACCGGACCGGTCTGGCCGACCCCGACCAAGCCGGGCCGCCCGGCGCCGGGCCTCGGCCTGGTCTCGTACGCGGCGAAGCAGGCCGGTGACCGGCCGTGGTTCGCCATCGGCGGGATCGACCTCGGCAACCTGGACGAGGTGCTGGCCGCCGGCGCCCGCCGGATCGTCGTGGTCCGGGCCATCACCGCCGCGGCCGACCCGCGGGCAGCCGCCGCCGAGCTGTCCCGCCGGGTGCGTTCCAGCTGATCCCGGGGGCCGCCGCCGTCCTCAGTACTTGCGGACGGTGGCGGCCTCGGCCAGCGCCAGCAGCACCCCGCGGGCCCGCTCGTCCGCCAGTGGCGCCGCCTCCAGCGCGGCCAGCGACTGCCGCATCAGCTCCTCGATGCGGTGCTCCACCAGCTCGGGCGCGCCGCTGCGGGCGACCAGCTCGCGCAGCCCGGCGACCTCCTCGGGCGCCAGGTCCGGCGCGCCGAGCCGCTCGTCCAGGTGCCGGGCGTCGGCGGCGGACAGGCCGCGCATCGCGTGGGCGACCAGCAGGGTGCGCTTGCCCTCGCGCAGGTCGTCGCCGGCCGGCTTGCCGGTGACCGCCGGGTCCCCGAAGACGCCGAGCAGGTCGTCCCGCAGCTGGAAGGCCTCGCCCAGCGGCAGCCCGAACGCCCCGAGGGCCCCGACCAGCTCCGGCCCGGCCCCGGCCAGCAGCGCGCCGACCTGCAGGGGTCGCTCGATCGTGTACTTCGCCGACTTGTAGTGCAGCACGGTCCGCGCCCGGTCCAGCGCGCCCTCGTCCGTCGAGTCGCCGGCCACCGGCTCCAGCACGTCCAGGTACTGGCCGAGCATGACCTCGGTGCGCATCAGGTCGAACACCGGCTTGGCGGCCAGTACGGCGGCCGGCTCCAGGCCGGAGCGCAGGAACAGCTCGTCGCACCAGATCAGCAGCAGGTCGCCGAGCAGGACGGCGGCCGAGGCGCCGTACTGCTCCCGGTCGCCGCGCCAGCCGCTGTCGCGGTGCAGCGCCTCGAAGCGGCGGTGGACCGAGGGCAGGCCGCGGCGGGTGTCGCTGCGGTCCATCAGGTCGTCGTGCACCAGGGCGCTCGCCTGGAGCAGCTCCAGGGCGCCGGCCGCGTTGGCGATCCCGTCGCCGGCGGAGCCCTCGGCCGGGCCGCCGGCGGCGCGCCAGCCCCAGTAGCAGAAGGCCGGGCGCAGCCGCTTGCCGCCGTCCAGCAGGAAGTCGCGCAGGGCGTCGGCGGCCGGCACCAGTTGCGGCGAGATCGTGCCGAGCAGCGCGGACTGGCCGTCCATGAACGCGGCGAGCGCGGCGTTGACGCGTGTGCGGACGTCCTCCACGTCAATGGGGTTGGCCGGCCGGGTGCTGGACGAGATCACGATGGGGCTCCGCTGGTTCTCTGGGGTGCAGCAAGCGTAGCTGGGTGGCTGGGAACGGGCGTGCGAGCGGGCCCGCGGGGGTGGTCGGAGGGGGCGGCGCCCGGGGTGTCGGGCGGTTGCCGCGGGGGTGCCGTGCAGTTGCCGCCGAGTTGCAGCGGAGTTGCCCGGGACCAACCGGAATGCCGTCCGCCAGTTGTCTCAATCCGTGGAATCGAGTTGTCCGGCCTCGTCGGAGGCCCGATAGCCTGCCAGCATGGCACTCGGAATCGCTTCCACGAGAACGGACCGCGCACTGACCGTCCGCGAGCTCCTGGCGGCCGGCAAGCGCTCCTTCTCCTTCGAGTTCATGCCGCCGCGCACCGAGGCCGGTGAGCAGAAGCTCTGGGACGCCATCCGTCGACTCGAACCGCTCGACCCGAACTTCGTCTGCATGACGTACGGGGCGGGCGGCTCCTCGCGCGAGCGCACGGTCAACATGGTCGGCCGGATCGCCACCGAGACCACGCTGACCCCGGTCGCCCACCTGACCGCCGTCGACCACTCGATCGCGGAGCTGCGCAACATCATCGGCCAGTACGCGGACCAGGGCGTGCGCAACGTCCTCGCCGTCCGGGGCGACCCGCCCGGCGACCCGATGGGCGAGTGGGTCAGTCACCCGGAGGGCGTCACCTACGCCTACGAGCTGGTGGAGCTGATCAAGGGCATCGGTGACTTCTGCGTCGGCGTCGCCGCCTCGCCGAACATGCACCCGCGCTCGACGGACTGGGACGACGACATCCGGCACTTCGTGGCGAAGATCCGCTCCGGCGCCGATTACGCGATCACCCAGATGTTCTTCGAGGTGGACGACTACCTGCGGCTGCGCGACCGGGTGACCGCCGCCGGCTGCGAGACGCCGATCATCCCGGAGATCATGCCGGTCACCAACGCCAAGCAGCTGGAGCGCTTCCCGCAGCTCAGCGGCTCGGCCTTCCCCGCCGACCTGGAGGCCCGCCTGCGGGCCGCCATCGACGACCCGGCGGCGCTGCGGGCCGTCGGCATGGAGCACGCCACGGCGATGGCCGAGCGCCTGCTCGCCGAGGGCGCGCCCGGCCTGCACTTCATCACGCTGAACCACTCGACGGCGACCCTGGAGATCTACCAGAACCTGGGGCTGCACCAGCGCTGAGCGGCCGCCCGGCGCCCGGCCGGCGGGCCTTCCCGCAGGCTGTCCGGCCGACGGGTGGTCCTTCCGAACGCCGCGCTGACGCCGGACGTTCACGAGCCCGCCACCGTACCGACGGTGACGGGCTCGGTCGTGTGCGGCCGGTGCCGGGTGCGGCGGGAACGCGATGCGGTACCCCGGCCGTTGAACCGGTACAGTCGCCGGACACGCGCGGCGTGGACGCGCGGGCACGCGACTGGAGGTAGCGGGCGGATGGGCATCGGATACCTGCTGCTGTACGCCGCGTTGGCGGTGGTGGCGCTCTGGCTGGTCGCCGAGGTACTGCTGCAGAACCGGGCGCCGGTGCACTGGCGGGCCCTGGCCCTGGTCGGCTTCCTGGGCGTGGCCGTCGGGATGGGCCTGGGGTCGGTCGTGGTGATCGGGGCCGGTGCGGCGCTGTTCGCGCTCGGCCAGACCTTCGTGACGCTCTCGGTCAAGCGCGGCCACCAGGACGGCTGGTCCCTGCGGAAGGCCGACGGCAGTCTGCCGGGCCCGCTCGCCAAGGTGCCGCTGCTCGGCGCCCTCACCGGCGGCGGGGCCGCGGTGGCTGCCGTCGCGGTCGCGGCGGAGCGGATCGGCGAGGTCAGCGCCGTCGAGGAGACCCCGGCCGCCCCGCCGGCGCCGGTGTCGCAGGAGGCGCCGGAGGTCGAGCAGACCGCCGCCTTCGAGATGCAGGAGCTCGCCCAGGACGGCATCTACGCCCCCGGGTACTACGAGCAGCAGCCGCAGCCGCAGCAGCAGGCCCAGGACCCGTACGCCACCGCCTACCAGGGCGGCTACGACCAGCAGCAGTGGCAGACCGCGCAGCAGCCCGCCTTCGCCTACGACCAGTCCTACGGCGCCTACCCGCAGCCGGACCAGCAGCAGGACCCGTACGGCGGCTACCCGCAGCAGCAGGGCGGGCAGCACGACCAGTACGCGGGCTACCAGCAGCACCAGCAGCACCAGCAGGCCTGGGACCCGAACACCCAGGGGTACCAGCAGCAGCACCAGGAGCAGTGGCAGCCCCAGCCGGACCCGAACGCCCAGGGCATCCCGCAGCAGCAGGCGTACGACCAGACCTACGGCTACCAGCAGCAGAACACCTGGCACCAGGGCTGACGCGCCCGGCGGGCGGCAGTCGGCGCACCGCCCCCCCGCCCGGCCCCACGTCCTACGCGGGGCCGACCAGGCCGGCGGCGATGCAGGCCGACATGCCGACGCGGGCCAGTCCGCCACCGGGATGGGCGGTGCCGCCGATGAGGTAGAGACCGGGGACGGGCGTCTCGTTGGCGGCCTTCAGCCAGTCGCCGTCGGCTCCGGCGAGCACGGGCAGGGCGACCGAGCCGCCCGGGGCGCCGGTCTCCCGGCGGGTGTCCTCCGGGGTGCGCACGACCCGCCACAGCACCCGCTCCCGCAGGCCGGCGCCGGCCGCGTCGACGTGGGCGAGCAGCAGGTCGGCGTAGCGGTCGGCGACACCGGGGGCGGTCCAGTCGACCTCGCCCTGGGCCGGGACGGTCGCGGTCAGCACCACGCTCTCGTGCGCGTCGTCGGGTCGCAGCGCGGGGTCGTCCGGGCGGAGCACCTGCACGGTGGGGCGCTCGCAGAGCGGGCCCCGGCCGGTCAGCGACCGCTCCTCGGCGGCGAGGTCGGGAGCGTGCACCACCGTCCGGTGCGCCGTGCCCGCGGGACGAGGGCCGCGCAGGGCGAGCAGCACGCCGAACCGGCCGGGCGCTCCCGACGGACGCCACGCCTCGGCCGGCTTCCCCGGCCACTGCGCCAGGCCGCCGCCGAACAGCGCACCGGCGTCCATCGCCGAGAGCACCAGGTCGGCGTCGATCCGGCCGGCCGCGGTCTCGACGCCGCGCGCCCGGCCGTCCTCCACGACGACCCGGGTGACGGGGGTGTCGAAGCGGAACTCGACCTTGCGCAGCTCGCAGCGCCGGAACACCGCCTCCGCCAGGGCGCGCAGGCCGCCCCGGACGTACCAGACGCCGAAGGACTGCTCCATGTACGGCAGCACGGTCGCCCCGGCGGGGGCCCGGCCCGGGGCGAAGCCGTAGCGGACCGCGGACTCGAACAGCAGGGCGGTCAGGCCGGGGTGTCCGTCCAGCTGGCGCGCCGCCACGTCGTGCAGGGTCCACGGGACGGCGCGGCGCAGCCGGGCCAGGCCGGTGCGCGGCGGGACGGGGTACGGATCGGCGCCCAGGAACGCGCGGTCCGACGGGAGCGGCTCCTCCAGCAGAGGGCGGCGGGTGGCCTCCCAGACCGTCCGGCCGTGGTTCATCACCGCGCTCCAGCGGGCGCCGGAGCCGGCCCCGAAGGCCGCGTCCAGGGCCTGGCTGACGCCACCTCGGGAGGCGTTGGGCAGTGCGACGGCGGTGCCGTCGGCGAAGACGTGCCGGCTCTCCGGATCGACCGGGGCCAGCTCGACCAGCTGCTCCAGCGGCTCCTTGCCGGTCTTCAGCGCGAGGTCGCGGTAGACGGCGGGCAGGGCCAGCAGCCCGGGCCCGGTGTCGAAGGCGAAGCCGTCCCGCTCGTACCGGCCGACCATGCCCCCGTACGTGCCGCCCGCCTCGCAGACCGTCACCCGGTGGCCGAGCGTGGCCAGCCGGGAGGCCGCCGCGAGCCCGCTCATTCCTGCGCCGATGATGACGATCCGTGCCATGGGTCCTGATCCTAGGACCCCGGGACGCCGCGGCCCGCGGTCAGCCCCCGGCCGCCTGCTGCCGTCAGGCCCCCGGCTGTCCGGCGTACGCGCCGGCGGCGGCCCGGGCGGCCTTGCGCTCGCGGCGCCGGGCCCGGAAGGCGCGGATCTTGCTGATCGCCAGCCACACCAGCAGCAGCCCGACGGCCAGGACCACGGCCGCGATCGAGGCGGCCAGCCACGGGTGGAAGATCGCCAGGGTGACCAGGCCGGCCACCGAGAGGTCCTCCGCCATGCTGACCACGATGTTGCTGGCCGGCTCGGGCGAGGTGTTGACGGCCATCCGCAGCGAGGCCTTCACCAGGTGGCTGACCAGCGCCGTCGTGCCGCCCATCGCGCCGGCCGCGACCTCGCTGAGCGAACCGGGGTCGTTGCTCGCGATCAGCACGCCCACGGTGGCGCCGGCGATCGGCCGGATCACGGTGTGCACGACGTCCCAGACGCTGTCCACGTACGGGATCTTGTCGGCCACCGCCTCCACCGCGAACAGCACGGCGGCCGCGATCAGCACGTCCGTGCGCTCCAGCGCGTGCGGCACCGACTCCGCGCCGGCGAACCGGCCCAGCAGGCCGAGCAGCAGCACCACCGCGTAGGCGTTGATACCGCTGGCCAGTCCGCTGGTGAAGATCAGCGGCAGGATCGTCATGGCCTCCCCCTCCTCGCAAGAACCCGGGCCGGTTCCGCCCGGCCCCGCCGTACCGTACCCGGACCCGGGACGCCGTGCGGGCCCCCGCCGGTTCCGCCGCCGGGGGAGCGCCCGGGGGAGCACCGGGGCACTGAGTACGGATACTCAGATGCACGGTTGAGTACGTCAGCGGATGGCCCCCGACCTGCGGAGACGGGAGAGTGGTGACACCCGGGAGGGAACGGCGCGTCGGGCGCCGGGCCCACCCGGGTGGCGGATCCTCCGTCCCCCCGGCCGTACGGCCGGGGGCGGTGACGGAAGATCCGCAACGGGGCTGGTCACGGTCCCCGCACCGCCGACACGGGGCGGCGGAGCGGGCCGGGGGGAGACCGGCCACGGGGGAGGTTCGCCACCGTCGTCCGTGGGGGGAACGGCGGAGGCGACGGCACACGGCGGCGGCGCGGTCCGGGGGAGGGCCCGCGCCCGCCGCCGCTCTGCTTTCCGGGGCCTCCCGCCCGGAACGGACGGATTGCTCCCGCCCGGAACGGACGGATTGTCAGTGGTGCCGGTCACGATGGAGGGGCACGGACCACCCGGTCCGCGCGCTGCCTCGGAACGGGGGAGACCATGACCATCAGCCATCCGGAGCCCGTCACCGCCCGCCTCCACTCCGCCGCCCTCCCGCACATCCCGGACCCGTCGGGCGGGCGCCCCGCCGGCCGGGACGTCCACCCCGTGCTGCGCCGGGTCGCCGCGCCGCCGGCCGCCCTCGACCTGCTCACCGACGCCCACCGCACGCTCGCCCGGGCCCGCGCCCTGGAGGACCCGCTGGAGCGGTACGCCACCGCGCACCTGGCGGCGCTGCGCACGGTGGCGGCCGTCCTGGCGGTGCGCGGCCGCCCGGAGAAGAACCCGCGGCGGCGCAAGGCCATCCGCAGTGCCTGGGAGGTGCTGCCCGAGATCGCCCCGGAGCTCGCCGAGTGGGCGCTCTACTACGGTGCCGGCGCCCGCCGCCGGGCCGCTGCCGAGGCCGGGATCCGGGGCGCCGCGTCGGCCCGCGACGCCGACGACCTGATCCGCAACTCCGCCCTGTTCCTGCGCCTGGTCGAGCGGCTGCTGGGCCTGCGGGCGGTCCCGCCCACACCGCGGTTGCCGCTGGACGGCGAGGAGCCGTCAGGCGCGAGCGACCCGGCCACCCGGCAGGCTTAAGGTGGAGGCATCCTGATCGAACTGCACGTGCCAAGGAGTCCCACCTTGTACCCGACGCGTCCCCGCAGTGCCCTGCGTACCGCCGTGGTGTGGGAGGTGGTGCGGGCAGCCCTGGAGAAGCGGGCGGCCGAGCTGGACCAGCCGGTGCTCGACGTGGTCGACACCGGCGGCGGCACGGGCAACTTCGCCGTGCCGGTGGCCAAGCTCGGCCACCGGGTGACCGTGGTCGACCCGAGCCCGGACGCGCTGTTCGCCCTGGAGCGGCGGGCCGCCGAGGCCGGCGTCACGGACCTGGTCCGGGCCGTCCAGGGCGACACCCAGACACTGCCCGACCTCGTCGCCCCCGGCACCGTGGACGCGGTGCTCTGCCACGGCGTGCTGGAGGTCGTGGACGACCCGGCGGAGGCGCTCGGCAGCCTGGCCGGCACCCTGCGCAAGGGCGGGCTGGTCAGCCTGCTGGCCGCCAACCGCAACGGCGCCGTCCTGGCCCGCGCGCTGGCGGGCCACTTCACCGAGGCCCGGACGGTGCTCTCCGCCACCGACGGCCGCTGGGGCGAGCAGGACCCGATGCCGCGCCGCTTCACCGGTGACGAGCTGGGCCGGCTCGCCGAGGACGCGGGCCTGCGGGTGGAGTCGGTGCACGGCGTGCGGGTCTTCGCCGACCTGGTCCCCGGGGTGCTGGTGGACACCGAGCCGGGGGCGCTGGAGGCGCTGCTGAAGCTGGAGCAGGCCGCCGCCGAGCAGCCCGCCTTCCACGCCGTGGCGACCCAGCTGCACCTGCTGGCGACCCTGGCCTGAACCCGGACCGAATCCGGGCCGAATCCGGACCGAGTCCGGAGGGAGTTCCGGCCCGAATTCGGATCGGGCCCGGATCGGGTCCCGCCGGAGCCGCCCCTCGCCGGGCCTTCGCGAACCCTCCGCGAGACCTTCGCCGCCGTACGGTTCGCACACCGTACGGCGGCGGTTCGCATTCCGGACGCCCGCCCGTTCCCGGGCCCGGCTGACCGGCCGGTTCCCGTTCTCCTGAGGCGGAGGTCCCCAGGTCCGGACTGATTCCACCGGATCGGGCACTTGTCCGGGGCGTGGCGCGTTGACACCGGTGCGGCCGTGCCCGGTCGAAGTGGCTGGGCCCACGCGGCGCAGACCACCCCGTAACGGGCCTACGGACCGTATGATCTGGGTAAAGCCGGAAAGCATGACAGCCGGATGCGTGGGGCATATGGACGACACGGGCCGGGTCCCCCGCACGGGCGTCCGACCGTGTGCCCCAAGGCTGATTGGACTTGCCTCCCCGACCGGGGTGGGCGGACCGGTCGCACCCGCGACCGACGAGTAGGAGGACTCCGTGCCGCTCTCGGAGCACGAGCAGCAACTGCTCGACCAGATGGAGCGAGCGCTGTATGCCGAAGATCCCAAATTCGCGTCGGCGCTCGAGGGAACCGGGCTGCGCACCTACACCCGTCGGCGGGTCTACCTGGCCATCGCCGGATTCGTGGTGGGGATCGGCCTCTTGATGGGTGGCATGGTCGTTCCGAACCAGATCTGGGTCAGCGTCGTGGGCTTCCTGGTGATGCTCGGCTGCGCGGTGTTCGCCGTGACCGGCTGGCGTCGCGGGCCCGCGAGCCAGGGCTCCGGGCCGCGCCAGGCCGCCGCCCCGCGCCGCAAGGCCGGGATGATGGACCGGGTCGAGCAGCGCTGGCAGCGTCGCCGGGACGAGCAGACCGGCGGCTTCTGAGCCTCCGGGCCGCAACGGCGCGACACAGACGTACCGGGACGCCGGGGGCGGGCAGTCGACCGAC
>NZ_JBHWCL010000058.1:0-40629 GCF_042735125.1 Kitasatospora sp. NPDC059599
GCGGCCGGCGGGAGCGGCTTCGGCCTGCTCGGCATGCGCGAGCGGGTGACCTTGCTGTCCGGCCAGTTCAGCGCCGGCCGGCGTCCGGAGGGCGGATTCCGGGTGGCTGCGAGGCTCCCGGCATGAGCGTGCGGGTGCTGCTGGTCGACGACCAGCCGCTGATGCTGGTCGGGCTCGGGATCCTGATCGGCGCCACCGACGACCTGGAGGTGGTCGGCGAGGCCGGCGACGGCCGCGAGGCGGTGCGCCTGGTGCGTGAACTGCGGCCGGACGTCGTGGTGATGGACATCCGGATGCCGGACGTGGACGGGATCGAGGCGACCCGACAGGCGACCGCCGAGCCGGACCCGCCCAAGGTCCTGGTGCTGACGACCTTCGACCACGACGAGTACGTCTACGGCGCGCTGCGCGCCGGGGCCAGCGGATTCCTGCTCAAGAGCATGGCCCTGGACGCGATCCTGGAAGCGATCCGCGTGGTGGCCGCGGGCGACGCGCTGATCGCGCCGAGCGTGACCCGACGGCTGATCGCGGACTTCGCCGGAACGTCCGGCCCCGCGGCCCCCGAACCGGACGCCGAGCCCGCCGCGGACCCGAGTCCCATCGCGGGGATCACCGACCGGGAACGCGAGGTGCTGGCACTGGTCGGACAGGGACTGTCGAACGGCGAGATAGCCGAGCGGCTGGTGATCAGCGCGGCGACCGCGAAGACCCATGTCGCGCGTCTGTTCGCCAAACTCGAAGCCCGGGACCGCGTCCACCTGGCGATCATCGCCTTCGAAACCGGACTCGTGCCGCGTAGACGGTAGGGGGCAGACGGTAGGGGCAGGACCAGAAGAACGATCGCGACCACGAGTCCGCCGCGTTCCGGATGCGCCGGCACACCCCTGGTCGCAGCAGGATTGGGCTTCGGGGAGTACCTGTCGCTCGCGCCGGCGCCACCGGAGGCCCGGGTGGGCGGCCGGTCGGTGCTGCCGATCCCGGCCCGTGCCGCCGACCACCCGATCACGCTCGGCCGCGGGCCGCGAAACGAACCCTGACCTGCACGGCAGGCGAGGATGCCGAACCGTCGGCGATGTCGCGCGGAACGGCGGTGGGCGTCCGGGCCGCCGTTGCGGTCTCCCGCATACCCAGGATTATGCGGACACTGAGCTCATCCCCAAGTGGGGTGGCCTGCGGGGCCGCGAGTCAGGGGCGTCCCGGCGCTCATCGAGTGGCGGTCGTCGGAGTAGCGGCCGGTGTGGCGGCTGTCGGTGTCGCGGCCGGTGTGGCGGCTGTCGGTGCCGCGACCGGATCGGCCTCCGGCCCGCGACGGCGCCGCCGCACCCCGGCCACCAGCAGCAGCACCGCCGTCCACGCGCCGGTGCAGAGCACCTGGCTGCGGCTGCCCGGGTCCACCAGCATGAACAGCAGCACCCCGGCCATCGCCGCCAGCACCAGGTAACCCAGGTACGGGAAGCCCCACATCGGGGCCGCCTGCTGCAGCCCGCGCTGCTGCTCCAACCCCCGCTGCTCCGGCCCGCGCTCCTGCTCCAACTCCCGCTGCTCCGGCCTGCGCTCCTGCTCCAACTCCCGCTGCTCCGGCCCGTCCGTGCGCTGCCGCCGCCCGTGCAGCCGCAGGTGGGAAGCGGCGATCAGGATCCAGACCACCAGGATCGCCGTCCCGATCGAGTTCAGCAGGAACGGGAAGACGGTCCGCGGCCACAGCAGGCTGAGCACCACCGACGCGAAGCCGAACGCGGCCGAGGCGAGCACGGCGCGGCCGGTCCCGGCCGGGGCAGCCGGAGAGCCGGCCGGTACCGAGTCTCCGGCCGCGCCGTCGCCGTCGCCGTCGCCGCCGCGTCCGGCTGACCGGCCGCGGCCGGTCAGCAGGCGCGGGGCGTCGCCCCGGGCGGCGAGGGCGTACAGCATCCGTGAGGAGCCGTAGATGTTGGCGTTCATCGCCGACAGCAGGGCCACCAGCACGACCGCGTTCATCAGCTGCGCCGCGCCCGGCACCCCGATCCGGCCGATCGCCGCCGCGTACGGGCCGCCGGCGACCGCCGGGTCGTCCCACGGCACCACGGCGACGATCACCGCCATCGAGCCGACGTAGAACAGCGCCACCCGCCACAGCACCGTGCGCACCGCCCGGCGCACCGCGGCCACCGGGTCCTCGCACTCGGCGGCGGCGATGGTCACCGTCTCCAGCCCGCCGTACGCGAACACCGCCGCGACGGTGCCCACCGCGACCCCGTGCCAGCCGTGCGGCAGCAGGCCGCCGTGCGCGGTCAGGTTCTCCGCGGCCGGCGTCCGGCCGGCGAGCACGGCGGCGGCGCCGAGCAGGATGAACGCGCAGATCGAGGCCGCCTTCACCCCGGCGAACCAGAACTCCAGCTCGCCGAAGTGCCGTACGCCCGCCAGGTTCGTCCCGGTGAACAGCGCCATGAACGCCGCCACCCACACCCAGGCCGGCACCTGTGGCAGCCATCCCACCACGATCCGGGACGCCCCGATCGCCTCCGCCGCCACGCTCACCACCAGCAGTGCCCAGTACATCCAGCCGGCCAGCAGCCCGGCCCACGGCCCCCAGGCACGGGTGGCGTGCGCGGAGAACGACCCGGAGCCGGGGCGGGCGGCGGACATCTCGCCGAGCATCCGCATGACCAGCACCGTGAGCACCCCGGCCACCACGTACGACACCACGATCCCTGGCCCCGCCGCGGCGATCCCGACGCCGGAGCCGACGAACAGCCCGGCTCCGATCGCACCGCCCAGCGCGATCATGGCAATGTGGCGCTGTCTCAGCCCACGACTGACCGACCGGTCTTCGGACATCACGGCTCCCCCCGTTGTGATCCAACCGGGGGAGATCCTCGCCCCGACCACCCGTCGTGATCAAGTCCTCCGGCCGGTCCGACCGAGGCGTGGACACCCGCCGGCCGGAGCACGGACGCCCATCGGCCGGAGCACGGACGCCCATCGGCCGGGCTCCGGGGCGCGGCGGCCGACCGCTCCGGGCCGGTGGGCACGTCGAACGCGACGACCACGCCGTCCACCACGGAGAAACGCCCTCACCGACACCGTGCGCCAGCCGTCGTCGATCACCACCGCCCCGAGCCGCCGACGTCACCTCGGATGCGACCCACCGGGCCGACCGACCCCGCGGCGCCGCCGATCGACCCCGCGGCGCCGTCGACCGACCCGCGACCCCGGTCGCTGCGGGCGTAGCCGGGAGAGCGGAGGGGACCGGAGTGCCGGGCCCCGGACGGAGCGGGAGCCCGGTCCTCGGGCAGGGTAGCCCCCTACACGCCCTGCCTGGAGCAACGATTCGCCGCGGGATGCACCAGCGTCACCCATCTCCACAATGAAGTCGTTGCGAACAACGGCCCGTCACCTACCGGTTGGTCCGCTCCCGCCTCGCCGCCCTCCGCCGGGCTCCGGTCGGCGCGCAGCCGCGGCTGCCGGCGGTGCGGCAGGTGACCGGCCGGCTCACCCGACACCCCTGGACCCTGAACGAGGAGGACCGGGCCGGCCTGAAGGAGGTCTGCTTCTCGTCCACCGCGCCGGTGCCGGGCGGTGCTCGTCCGGTCAGCCCAGCGATGCGCTTGCCGCGCGCAGTTCGTTCAGGGCCGCCAGGGTGTACCCGGCGAGGTCGTCCTCGGCGCCTCGGTCGTCCTCGGCCCATTCGGCGTACCCCCGTTTGAAAGCGAGGACGCCCAGCTCGCCCGCGAGAGCCGCGGTCGGATCGGGTACGCCGCGGGCGATCAGAGCGGTTGTCATCGCGGCCGCGAGGCTGACGGTCTTGAGGGTGTCGCGCTCCTGAAGCTCGGCGCTGGCGGCGACGGCCGCCTTCAGGCGGGGGGCGAGTTCGCGGCTCCCGGGGCCCATCGCGGTCGAGGCGCGTTCGAGGCCGGCAGCGACTGCCTCAAGCGGGCTGGCGTCACCGGGGGCGTCGGCGATCCCCTCGGCCAGCAGCCGGCTCAGCGTCTCCTGCCCGGCGACCAGCAGCTCGCGCTTGTCGGGGAAGTGCCGGAAGAAGGTGCTTTTGGTGACCCCGGCACGCTCGGCGATCTGCGCGACCGTCGTGGCGTCGTACCCCTGCTCCGTGAACAGGTCGACCGCAGCCACGACGAGGCGTTCACGCGCACCTGGTTCCCATCGACTCATGGGTTCAGCATATGCGATGGGACTCTTGTCCCATCACCCTGCTAGAGTGATGGGACAAGAGTCCCATCACTTTCGGGAGGGCTTTCCCATGCGCGTTTTCGTCACCGGCGGCACCGGTCTGATCGGTTCCGCCGTCGTCGCCGAACTCCTCGGCAACGGCCACACCGTCCTCGCACTCGCCCGCTCCGACGCCTCCGCACAGGCCGCCCAGGCAGCCGGCGCCGAACCGCTGCGGGGAGGCCTCGCCGATCCGGACGTCCTGCGCTCCGGCGCCGCCCAGGCCGACGGGGTCATCCACCTGGCCTTCGGCAACGACTTCAGCAGCCCCGAGGCCCTCGCCAGGAACATCGCCGAGGAGACCGCCGCCCTCACCACCCTCGGCGAGGAACTCGTCGGCAGTGACCGCCCCCTGGTCACCGTCTCGGGTACGCCCTGGGTGCCCGGCCGTGCCTCCACCGAGGCCGACCCGGTGCCCACCGACGGGCCGGTCGGCGGCCGCGGCCGCACGGTCACGGCAATTCTGGGCCTGGCCTCGCGCGGGGTCCGGAGCACGTCCGTACGCCTGCCGCGCACGGTCCACAACGAGGGCGCGGGCGGGTTCGCCGGTCTGCTGACCGACATCGCACGCCGGAGCAGGATCTCCGGCTACCCCGGCGACGGCACACAGCGCTGGCCCGCCGTCCACGCGCTCGACGCGGCCGTGCTCTTCCGGCTCGCCCTGGAACAGGCGCAGGCCGGTACCGCCTGGCACGCCGTCGCCGACGAGGGGGACGAGGTACGGGACATCGCGGCCGTCATCGGCCGACGGCTGGGCCTGCCGGTCGAGTCGGTGCCGGAGGAGACCTACGGCCCGCTCGGCCCGATCTTCAAGGCCGACCAGCCCTCGTCCAGCACCCGCACCCGGCAGGAACTCGGTTGGCAGCCGCAGCACCCCGGCCTGCTGGAGGACCTGGAGAACATCCAGCCCTGACCGGCGACCGGCGACCGGGGCGGGCCCCCCGCAGCGACACCCCGTACCCGCACACCCCGCGGTCAACCCGCCCCGGTTCCCGGCCCGTTCCCCTTCCTCACACCATCGCCGACAACCGGGCCCGCCGGCACCGGTCCGCCCCTCCCGCGCGGCAGCGACACACCTCGCACCACCCGCGCAGATGCGGCAGTTCATCTCCACGACAAGCAGGAGGTTCCATCATGCCGACAGTTGTCTTCGGCGCTCGCGGCAATGTCGCCCGTCATGTGGCGGACGGCCTGCTGGCCGCCGGTGAGCAGGTCAGAGCAGTCAGCAGGACCCCAGCCGCGGGCCTGACACCGGGGCGCGAAGCAGTCGTCGCCGACCTGGACCGTCCCGAGACGCTGCCCGCAGCACTCGACGGCGCCGACAAGCTGTTCCTGTACGGAATGCTCGACCCCCACAAGCCCTACGACATCGAGAAGGTCACCGCGGCGGCCACAGCCGCGGGGATCCGGCACGTGGTCCTGCTCTCGTCGGTGTCGGTCGTCCTGGACCCCGACGCCCACCACCCGGTCACCCGCCTGAACCGCACGATCGAGCAGGCCGTCCAACGCTCCGGCATGGACTGGACGTTCCTCAGGCCCGGGACGTTCGCGACCAACACCCGCACCTGGTGGGCCGAATCGATCCGCACCGGCAACGCCGTCCGCCTCCCCTACCCACTCGCACAGTCGGCACCGGTACACGAGAAGGACATCGCGGCGCTGGCGGTGACCGCCCTGACCGAACCGGGCCACTCGCACCAGGCCTACACCATCCACGGCGCCGAGTCCCTGACCCTGCAACGCCAGGTCGAGCACATCGGCGAGGCCATCGGTCGTCACATCCGGGTCGAACACGTCTCCGACGAGCAGGCCCGCGCGGAAGTCGCCAGAACCATGCACCCGGTCGTCGCCGAGACGATCGTCAGCCAGTGGTCCGCCGCCGACGGCGTCGCGGCCGTGACCTCCGTCATCGCCGAAAAGATCACCGGCGCTCCGGCACACACCTACGCCCAGTGGGCCGTCGACCACGCCGACGACTTCCGCTGAACTCGTCCTGCCCACCAGCCACACAGGGCCCCGGCCTGCCCGGCACCCCGGTTCCCCCACCCCAGTCACAGCGGTGGAACGCGCAGCGGCGCACCCACCGCCCTCCGGAGTACAACGACCGCCCGGCACCCGTGCCGGGCGGTCGTTGTACTCCCGCTGCTTCGGCTGCCTCACCCTGCCTGCCGTCGAACGCTCGAATGACGACAGATAACGACAGGTGTCCAACGAACCCGGAGCCCCCGGAACACGCATCCGAACAGATCCGATGACGGACGACGACAAGGGTGCGGTGACAGCTAGTGCTGTGACTGCGTAGGTTCGCCGGGTTGGGTCTCGGGCTGCGTGACTGCGCAGGGAGTGTTCGCGGTCGCCCAGGAACGGAACAGCGTGAGGGCCTCGGTGAGGTTGCCGGGGCCGCACGCGGCGTGAAAGGTCTTCTCGGAGGTCCACGCCCGGACCCAGTCGTGCGTGCCGCGGTTGACGTCCTGGCGGGGGTACTCGTGTTCTTCCAGGTCCGTCTCCTCCAAATCGATGCGGACGGTCCAGCCGGGGTTGTCGAGCGTGTCGATCTTCACGCCCCACTCGTGCTCCCAGTCGCTGTTGCACTGCGCCACATACCAACCCTGCAGCCAGTCGAGGACATGCTCCGAATCGCTCATGGCAGGTGCTGCCAAGCGAGTCGCGGATCGGAAATCGGACGCGGCTGGTCCAACTGCCTGTGGGGACGCGATGAACGAACCCCCGTCCAGGACTCGCAATGCGGCCCATGCCGCCTGCCCGTCATCGGTTCGTGCCAGTTCCTCCAACGCCTGGCGATCAGCCCACCCGAGCACCACCCGCAGGTCGCGGGTGAGATCGAACCCGATCTCCCGTGCAACCCAGTCCGCGATCACCAGGGCATCCGCAACGACCGCCGGATCAGTGGCGATCTCCGGCCCCAGGAGCGAGAGGCCTCCGTCATTGGCTCCGCGAGCGAGCGCCAGCGCCACCAGGGCCCAACGGGCCACCCGGTCAGCAGGATCACGGTCCAACTGTTCACTGGCGTATTCGTGCAGCTTGTGGACCGTCACGCGATCGTTCGCCCAGCCACGCCAGAACTCATCGTCCCGCGGCAGCGCTTCCAGAGCAGACAGACCATCGCGCAGAGCCCGCACCATGCGTTCGCCGAACTCGGCATGGCCGGTGTCGGATCCGGACTGTCGAAGCTGATCGATCTCGGCCTGGTTCACCTGACCATCATGCTACTGTCCATCTCCCTCACAAAGGGACCAACGCGGCTCTCAATGCCACCGCCCGACTGGCTCCCGTTCGCGGTTCCGGTCCTGCCGTGAGGACCATCAATGGAGCTGGAACTCGTCATCATCCGCAGGTCATGCCGTTCAGTCAGCGGCGTCAGGGTCGGATTCCGTGGGCCGACGCCTCCCTGTTCTGAGGCCCGCCCGGCCTTCTCGGCACCAAGGGGACGTGCGCACCGATGCTGAGGGGGATCAGCCGTCAGCCGGCCTGAGGTCGATCACGACCATCTTGTCCGTCCGGTAGCTGTCGAGGTCCGGGCTGTGCCATGACTCGCCTGCACGGATCTGGTGGAACCTGAACGTCGCGTTGGTTTCGTTGGCACCGACGATGCAGCGCACCGGGCTTGGGTGGTCCAGTTCGGTGACGAGCCGGCGGAACTCCATGGCGAATGCGATCCCGTGAAGGAGAAGGACTCGCTGATCGTCCTGCGAGATCTGCGGGGCGTCGTCGATGATCTGAACATCGACGGGGACGTGGTCTTCCAGGTGGAAGGAGCTGTCGGCGCACTCCCAACCCGTGAGGTCGCCGAAGAACGAGGGAGCGCCGTCGGCGTTGCCCGTCGAGTCGGCCCAGGTGAGTACATCTCCTCGGCGGGCGATCCCTTCCGCAAGCCGGCCACGCAGGCCGGGGGCAAGGCCACCGGGCGGCGTCAGGACGGCCCCACCAGTAAGCACGAGCATCTCGGCCGCAGCATCGTTCATCGTCAGCGACAGCATGTGGCTCATGATCGCAGCCAGCTCAGCATCCGATAACCACAAGGCACTTACACGAGATCGCTCACACGCCCCGCCGGGCCTGCCTGCGGTTTGCTGCTCGGCCGGGTGGCAGTGAGCGGGCGTGTGCGCAGGTCCAGGCCGGGGGTTCACGAGGTGGTGAGCGTGGCCAGCGCGTCCTTGGCGCAGGCGATGGCGGCTGCCTCGGCGGTGTCGCTGGGAACGTCCTTGAGGGTCAGGCCGGAGTAGGTGAGCGCGGAGTACCTGACGGTGACGAGCGCGTTGCGCTGGGTCACCGTGAGTTCGACGTGGCCGAAGCCGCTGTAGGAGACGTAGAGCAGGGTCGCCTTGTCGCCGAGGTCGGGAACGGCCCGGTCGTCGGTGATCTTCGCGCCGGTGCTGGTCGCCGTGGTCCGGCTGGTGGTCAGCATTTGCTGGTAGACGGTCTCCGCGGTCGGGGACAGCGTGACGACGACCTGCGCGTCGGCGTAGCCGGCGGCCTTGCTCGTCCAGGTCGCGTTCGACGTGGTCGCACCGCCGGCGGGCGGCGGCGCGGTGCAGGTGGCTCCCTTGATGTGACGCTCGACCGTCTCCGGGCGCAGCAGCGCGCAGCCGTCGACCAGCGTGGTGTAGGGCGCGGTGGTCGGGGTGGCCGGGGCGGCCGGACCGGCGGAGGACGGCGCACCGGGGACGGTTGCCGCGGTGGTCACCGCGGTGGTCGGCGCGGCGGTGGGTGCCGGGTCGACGAGGTTGGCGGCCAGGCTCAGTGCGAGGGCGGCGGCGCCGGCCCCGGCGGTGAGGCCGCCGAGCAGCCAGGTCCACCGCCGGGTGGGGCCGGCGGGGCGCAGGTCCGCCGGGTCGGGGAGGGTGGCCGGGGTGGGCTGCCCCGGCAGGACGCGGGTGGACGCGGCGGTCGGCAGCGGCTGCGTCGCGGGTGGGGTGTCCTCGATGTCGGCCATCTGGTGGTGAACCTTTCCGGGGCGGGTCAGCTGCTGGGCAGGTGGTAGGCGGTCAGCGTGGTTCCGTAGCCGACCAGCAGGGCGGAGTCCTGGAGGAGGACCTGCGGGTTGCCCGGCTGCCGGGCGAGGGTCTGCTGCCACTGCGGGGTGCCGCCGGTGACGGTGAGCGCCTGCACGGTGATCCCGCCGGCGGCGGCGGGTGCGGTGAGGAGGACGAGCTCCCCGGCGCAGCCCCGGACGGTGGCGGCGCCCTGGGGCGACTGCCAGGTCCAGGCGGTGCGCCCGGTGCGCAGGCCGATGCCGGTCGCGCCCTGTGGCCCGCCCAGGACGAGCACCCCTGCGGCGTCCGCGCTCCCGGTGACGGAGCCGCTGCGCGGGCCGTTCCAGAGCCGGGCGCCCTGGGTGGAGTCGAACGCCGCTGTGTTGACCTGCTGGTCCGGGGTCGGCACGCCTCCGGGCGGCAGGCAGGTGAGCACGTCCTGGCGGAGCGAGAGTGAGCCCTGGTAGGCGGCGAGGAACATGGTCGCGGAGGCCGATGGAAGGCCGCTGGGCCGGCTCCAGAGGGTGGCGCCGTCCTGGGCGTCCACTGCGGCGAGGGCCAGGTCCGAGGTCAGGGCGTACAGCCGGCTGCCGGTCGGCGGCGCGTACAGGTCCTGGGCGTCGAGCGACCAGCGCTGCCGCCCGGTCGCGCTGTCGAGCCCGGCGAAGCGGAACGCGCCGCTCGCGGCCTCCTTCGTCCCGGCGAGGAGCGTCACGACCAGCAGGCCGGCCGACGCCATGCCCTGGAGGCGGTACGAGGTGCCGAGCGCGGCGCCGGTCCAGAGCCGGCCCCCGCCGGCCGCGTCGTAGGCGTGCAGCGCGCCGTCCTTGCCGGTGACCAGCAACAGGCCGGGTATCGGCAGGGCGACGGACTGCGCACCGGGAACGGTGTCGGCCGACCGCCAGAGCGTCGTGCCGTTGCGGGCGTCGCGCGCCTGCACCACGCCGGCCGAGTCCACCGTCCACACCCGGCTGCCGTCGCCGACCGGGAGGATGCCGGTCTCCGCGGTGCTGCTCCACAGGGTGTGCCCGTCGGTGCGGGCGTAGCCGACCACTCCGGTGCGGTCCGCGCACACCACTGCCTCCGGTCCGCAGGCGACGGGAGCCATGCCGGCCCTGGGGAGCGTGAGCGACCAGGCCTGCGGGGGTGCGCCGCCGGCCGGGCCGGGCCACAGCATTCGGGCGGCGCCCGCCGTGGCGGCCGTGGCGAGCAGGGCTCCGCCGAGCAGGAGCAGGCGGCGCCGGGTGCCGTTCGGGTCTCTCAGCACCCGGGTCAGGTCCCGCTCGCGCCGGCGCACCGTCCGCTCGGCCCCGCCCATCCAGTCGGTGCCGACCGCCGGACCGTACCGGAACGCTGCGACGAGTTCGGCCGGTGCGGGCCGCCGGGCCGGGTCCCGGTGCAGACAGCGCACCAGCAGCCCCACCAGTTCCGGCGGTACTCCGTCGAGGTCCGGGGGCTCCTCGGCGGACCGGTAGATCAGCACCGCCGCCGGCCCGTCGCCGAAGGGCGGGCGGCCGGTGGCGGCGAAGGCCAGGACGGCGCCGAGCGAGAACAGGTCGCTGGCGGGGGTGAGGTCCTCGCCCACCGCGTGTTCGGGGGACATGAACCCGGGGGTGCCGATGATCTCGCCGCTCGCGGTGGGCAGTGCGTCGACCGTCGGTTTGCTGATGCCGAAGTCGATGACCCTCGGGCCGTCCCGGGTGACCAGGATGTTCGAGGGCTTCAGGTCGCGGTGGATGATCCGGGCGCGGTGGATCGCGGCCAGCGCCTCCACCAGTCCCGCCCCCAGCACCTGCAGCGCGGGCCCGGTGAGCGGGCCGTGCCGGGCCACGGCCTCGTGCAGCGACGGGCCGGCAGCGAACTCGGTCGCCAGCCAAGGGAGTTCCGCCTCGGTGTCGGCATCCACCACCGCCACGGTGTACGCCCCGTTGACTGCCCTGGCTGCCGCAACCTCCTGGGTGAACCTGCGCCGGAACTCGGCGTCGGCCGCGTACTGCTGCTGCACGGTCTTCACCGCGACGGGGCGGCCGCTGTCGGTGGTGGCCAGGTAGACGTCGCCCATGCCGCCCGCGCCGAGCCGCCGCAGGACGCGGTACGGGCCGATGCTCCGCGTGCTCACGCACCACCTGCCCCGAAGGCGCGCAGCGTGGTGGCGGAGCCGCAGAACAGCGTCCCGCCCTTGGCCGCGGTGGTCCACTGGCCTTCGTCGGAGGGTGCCTTCGCCACCCAGCGGATCGCGCCGTCGGCCGCGTTCAGGACGGCTGCTCCGGACGATCCGTCACGCAGGGGCACGCCGAAGAAGCCGTCTCCGGCTGACGGCGCCTGGAAGTCCGCGCCCGTTCCCGTCCCGGCCGTCGCCCCCACGGTGGTGTGCCACAACCCCTTGCCGGTCGCGACGTCCAGGCAGTAGGCCGCGCCCCGGGCCCCGGAGAGCAGCAGCCGGCCGGCGCCGAGCGCGCAGCCGAAGACCGCCTGCGGGACGGCGGGAGCCGCCCAGCGCTGCTGCCCGGTGGCCGGGTCCAGGGCGGCGACCGCGGCGTCGCGGACCACCAGCAGCAGCTCGCCGGTGCGCAGCAGCCGCGAGGGCGTCCCGGTGTTCCCCGGCGTGAGGCCGGTGACCTGCCACTGCGACGCGCCGGTGCGCAGGTCCACCGCGTGGATGACGCCGCTGTCCTCGAAGTAGCAGCGGCCGTCGGCGACCAGGCCCATCGCGCTGCCGGAACCGCTCAGCCGGTTCTCGCCGGTGCGGGCCGAGGACACCGCCATGTTCTGGGAGATCTCCTGCTGCCACAGCACCGTCCCACTGCTCAGCTCGGCCCCGGCCACGACCCCGCCGCCCGTGAGGGAGGTCTGGCGGGCGAGCACCACCGTCCGGCTGTCCGCACCGAAGACCCGCAGGCTCATCGCGGCCTCGTCGCGCTGCGCGGCGGGAACGCCGAGCGGGCTCTGACCGCTCTCGCCCCCGGCGTTCAGCCACACCAGGTTCGCGAAACCCGCAGACGTCCCGTAGATCAGGTCGCTCTGTACCTGGAAGAACTGCACGTCCTGCCGGGACCAGACCTGACGCCCCGTCGCCCCGTCGAAGCCGACCGCGCCCAGCCCCCCGCTCCACCACACCGGGGTGGCATCGAGCAAGGACAGCTGGTGACCGATCGTCAGACCGCTGATCGGAGTGCTCCACAGCGGCGCCGGCGCGGCGGGCGGCGTGCCGGAACCTGCCGCTTCGGCGCCCCACGCGTCCGCGGCCTCGCCCACCGCCGCCGCGCCACGGGCCAGTTGGGCGCGACGGGTGAGCAGCAGCGGCACGCCGACGGCGGCGGCCGCCCCCGCGCCGAGCCCGGCGCCGAGCCCGAACAGGCCGCGCCGGCTGAGCGACTGCCACGTCCGCACCGGCAGCGCTGGCGGATCGGCCTGCGGCGCGCCCAGATCGGCCTCGGCCTGCCGCTCCCGGGCATCGAGGTCGGCGAGCAGCCCCGGGCCCAGCAGCGCCGCCGGATCGGCCGGGGCCAGCGCGCCCAGCACGGCCGCCGCGGTGGGCCGCCGGGCGGGGTCCTTGGCCAGGCAGGAGGCCACGAAGGGGTGCCATCCGGCGGGCACTCCGGAGAGGTCCGGCTCCTCGTACACGACCCGCCGGTTGACCTGCGCGGGCTCACCGCCGCCGAACGGCGTGCGACCGGTGAACGCGTACACCAGCACGCAGCCCAGCGAGAACACATCGGCCGCGCCGGAGGTGACCGAGCCGGAGACCACGCGCTCGGGGGCGATGTAGCCCGGTGTGCCGCACACCATGCCGGTCCGGGTCAGGTGCACGGCGTCGAAGGCACGGCTGATCCCGAAATCGATGACGCGCGGACCGTCCCGCGCAATGAGCACATTGCCCGGTTTGAGGTCACGGTGCACCACCCCCGCCGCATGGATCGCGGCCAACGCCTCGGCGAGGGCAGCGCCCAGGGCCCGTACTCCCGCCTCGCCGAAGGGGCCGAACCGCAGGACCACCTCGCCGAGGGTCGGCGCGGGCACATAGGACGTGGCCATCCAAGGACGGCGACCACGCGGCTCCGCGTCCACCACGGGCGGCGTGTGAAAACCGGTCACCCGCCGTGCGGCCTCGACCTCCTGCTGGAAGCGGCGCTGGAACTGCGGGTCCTCGGCGTACTCGGCCCTGATCACCTTCACCGCGAGCAGCCTCAACCCGGGCGAGCGGGCCAGGAACACCTCCCCCATCCCGCCCGCGCCCAACAGCCGCAGCAACTGATGCGGGCCCACGAACACAGGCCGCTGCGCCCGCATGCCCTCGGCGTTCTTGCCGGCAGCCACCAAGCCTCCCCACGCGTGTTGCCGTCATGACAGACAGGACACAGTGACACGTGCAGCTCACCCCGCGGTTGCCTTTCGCACAATGTTTGCCGCGCCAACCGGCAGCCGGGCACGCTGCGGCGCCGGAAACGCCGCCCGACAGGCTGAACGCAGTGCTTCCCACAGGAACGTCGGCCGGACGCACGCAAGATGGCGAAGGACCGGCAGCGGGCCCGGCCGGAGCCGTTGCCCCGATGAGGAGAGAAACCGGAGAGGCGCTGACAGCTGACCGACGGAAATCGGTCGTCCATCCCTCCCGGCCGTCCCCGAGGGTGGCGAGGCTGCTGGTCTCCCATGCCGATCGTGGCGAGGAGGTCCTACTGCTCCTGGTCGAGCTCGGCCCACCCGGCCCGCTGCGCCCGCACCCACCGGCCGATTGCCTTGCCCTCGTACTCCGTCGCCACCGGCAGGCCGGCCCAGTCGGCCAGGCCGTCGGACTCCAGGGGAGACCAGCCGATCAAGGACGCTGTGCCAACAGCGTCAGGGCCTGCCCTGCGATTAGCTGCACTTCTTCCTCCTCGTGCTGTTCCATGGCGCGGATAAGGGCGAGGCTTTCGGTTTCCTCCGGCCACAACAAGGCGAGCAGCTTGATCACCTGAACCCGGATGTCGGCCGGGTAGCTCGGTTTGGTGTGTTCGCACACAACTGGCCACGCCTCGTTGGGGAAGTTTGCTGCGAGCACTCGCAAGGCCGTGCTGCGCACGTAGGTGGTGTCGGTGTCGGTGATGTTGGTGCTGGTGGCGGCGGTGAGGACGATGTGGAGGGTATCCGGGTGGTCCGGCCAGCGCTCTCCCAGGGCTTGAAGGGCGGTGCTGCGGGTCTCGGTGGTGTCAGTCGTGTCAGTGGAGTCCGTGGCAGCGGCCAGGAAGGCGTTACCGGTTTCTGGGTCGTCCGGCCACCGCTCCCCCAGAACCCGCAGAGCTGTGCTGCGGACGTACGTAGGGTCGGTGGCGGCAGCGAGGACGGTTTGACGGGTTTCAGGATTGTCTGGCCATTGCTCTCCCATGACGTGCAGGGCGATGTCGCGGACGTGTGGGTCGGTGTCGGTGGCGGCAGCGAGGACGGTTTGACGGGTTTCAGGATTGTCTGGCCATTGCTCTCCCATGACGTGCAGGGCGATACCGCGGACGTGTGGGTCGGTGTCGGTGGCGGCGGCCAGGACGGTTTGACGGGTTTCAGGAAGGTCTGGCCACCGATCCCCCAGTACGTGCAAGGCGGTACCGCGGACGCTCGTGGCGTCGGTGGCGGCGTTCAGCATGGTTTGGTGGGTGTCCTGATCGTTCGGGAACCTCGCTGCGAGTACTCGGAGGGCGGTGTTACGGACGTCTGGTGAGGTGTTGGTGTCGGTGGCGGCGCTCAGGACGGCATTACGGGTTTCTGGGTGGTCCGGCCACCGCTTTCCGAGTACGCGCAGGGCGGTGCTGCGCGCGTACGTCTTGTCGGTGGTGTCGGTGGCGGCGCTCAGGACGGCATTACGGGTTTCTGGGTGGTCCGGCCACCGTTCCCCCAGTACTTCCAGGGCTGCGCTGCGGACATTCGCGATGGTGTTGGTGGCGGCGCTCAGGACGGCATTACGGGTTTCTGGGTGGTCCGGCCACCGCTCCCCCAGTACTTCCAGGGCCGTGCTGCGGACATTCGGGCTGTTGGTGTCGGTGGCAACGGTCAGGACAGCTTGGTGGGCTTCCGGATGGTCCGGCCAGCTTTCCCCCAACACGTGCAGGGCGGCGTCTCGGGCCTCCGGGTGGGTGGTGGTGTCGGTGGCGGCGCTCAGGACGGTTTGGCGGGTGTCCGGGTGGTCCGGCCACCTTTCCCCCAATACCCGCAGGGCGATGCCACGGACGAACGTGGTGTCGGTCGTGTCGGTGGCGGCGCTCAGGACGGTTCGGCGAGTGTCAGGATGGTTCGGCCACCGCTCCCCGAGCACCGTCAAGGCAGCGCAGCGAAGGAACGGATCCCAGGGGATGTACGCCTGGCGCGCGGTTTCCTCCACGTCTCGGCTCAGTGCCGCAGCAATATCGCCGCCCTGAAATGCGCGATCCCCTGACTGGGTCGCGTAGTACCAGCGAAGAAATCTCTCCCGGCCGCTCCAATAACGGTCGAAGGTCCCGAAAGCTGGCATGGCTTCCTCGATGGACACATATGTCGACTGGCGCAGCGCGGCAGTGAGGGTGTTGATGACGGCGTCACTTTGCGCGGCCGCGGAAAGGTGCCGGTCTTTGCTGTCCGAGGCGGGGGAGGCGCCGATTTCCTTGACCTCGGCCAGGACACGGATGGCCAGTACCAGCATTGGCACCCGCCAGCGCTGGGAACTCACCTCGCGTCGGTGTTGGTCAAGGAGGCGTGCGATGAAGGATGCCACGCCACGCTGGTGAAGGTTGCCGGCCATGAGGAGCAGCACTTCGTGCCAAGCGGGATCGCCAGCGTGGTCGGCCAGGACCCCGACCATTTCGTCGCGGGTCCATTCCTCCTCGTAGGAACGGTTGAGGAGTTCGGTGGCGGCGAGGTACTCGAGGAAGGTGCGGTGGACGAACCCGTAGATGCCTCCGCCGTAGTGGGCGAGGAGGAAGTTGCGGGTACGCAGCCGGTCGACGACGTGATCGGCGGCGATGTCGGCGGCAGGGCGGGAGATGTTGTGTTCGGTCAGGTAGGTGCTGATGATGGCGGTCAGTTCGTTGTGCTGGATGAACGTGCCGACGGGGTGGCCCGCGCCTTCCTGAATGCGGCGGGCGATGCGCTGGAGGACCTTGAGGCGTTTGTCGACGTTGAGCCACTCCAGTGCTTGGGCGGCCTCTCCGGTGAGGGGGGAGTGGGGGGTGAGGAACTTGGCGTCTTTGTCCCATTGCTCGATGAGCACTTCCACGGCGTGGGCGTAGACCTCGCGCCGCTCGCGGGGGATGGTCTTGCCGAGTCCCATGGAGGCCAGGACGGTTAGCAGCAGCGGGTTGCCGGCCAGCTCCGCCACCGCCCTCACTCCGCGTGCGGCCCCCAGCAGGCGCTGGGTGAGCTGGGATGCCAGGTGGGGGTTCTCCGGATGTGCTGCGGTGTACCAGCGGCGGATGAACTCCTCGACCTGCTGGTGCTCCAGGTTCTGGAGCACCACCTGTGTGAAGCCTGCCGCGGTGAACTCGCCGGCCCGGTAGCCGTACTCCCGCGACGTCACCACCACCCGAACGTCAGAGTGGTCGGAGGCGAAAGCGGTGATCTGCCGTGCGGTCTGTGCGCGCACAGCCGGGTCGAACACTTCGTCCAGGCCGTCGAAGAACACCACGGCACGCCCCTGTGCGAGCAGGCCTTCCAGCACGGGACGCGTCAGACACATCCGGTCCTGCCGGTCCACGTGCTCCAGGAAGTCCTCGATCGTCCGATCACGCCAGTGCGCCTGCGCGTACTGCCGTAGCTCCACCACCACCGGCACCAAACCGTCCAACTCGACGAGCTCGACCGGCCGCTCCTGCAGGGCACCGGCCAACGCCAGCGCCATGTACTTCGCCAGCGTCGACTTCCCCGCACCGGGATCACCTAGCACCACCACTCGCCGACCTGCCTCGCCCGCCAGTACCTCCAGCACCGGCCGTGTCGGCTGTGCCAGGTAGGTCTCCCGCAGAGTGCGGACAGTTTCGACTTCCAGCCCGGGTGGCAGGTCGGTGTCCGCCGACTCGCCTGCCGCCAGCAGCCGACGTACCTCAGCCGGCACGTGGGCCACGTACGGGCGGCACGACTGCGGCATGAACACCTGCCGCACCTCGATCTTCGGCTGCTCACCGGCGCTGCCGGAAGCGCCCAGAACATCGAGGTTCAGCCGCCAGTGAACCTCCCGCACCCGCTGGCGGTACGCTTCCACGGCTGCAGCCCACTCGGCGGCACGCACCTCTTCCTGCGCGACGTCATCGTCCTCGTTGGCCAGGCGGGCAGCCTCACGCTCCGTCCGGGCCCCGCCCAGCAGCCGCTCCCACCGGGACCGCTCCGCGCGTAGCCACCGCTCCTCCACCCGGCCATCAGCCGCCAGCGAAGGAGCCCCGGCCCAAGCCGACCACACCGCCACCACCGCCAGCAGAACCTCCGCGTCCTGCGGAACCCGTGCCTCCCCCGCACGGCCTGCCGGCGGCACCCACGAACTGATCCGCTTCCCCGCGAACCTCTCCGTCCCGGCCCGACCGGTGCGCCGCACCGCCTTCTCCAACTCCAGCTGCCCGCACAGAGCCTGCCGCGCCTTGCGCGCCTGCTCCGCCCGCTCCTTCAGCTCCAGCAGCCCCCCGTACAGCGCCTGCCGCTTCGGTCCCAGCTGCTGCTCGTTCTCCGGCACCGTCCCACCGCCCTGCCTCTCGCCCGCGCGTACCCGCCCCGCCCGCACCCGAGCTGAAGGGCACCCGCAACCGGCCACCGCTGACCAGCAGCGTAGTACCCAACGTGCCCGTCCTGCCCGCAACTTGGGACAACCTGGACGCTCGATGCCACATTCGATACCGGCGCCGGGCGCCCCGGCCATCCCAACACCGCGACAGCCGACAAGGACACCAGCCATGGACGACGACCTCGACCGCAAGCCGGCACCCGCCGACCCCTGCACCAACGCCAATACGGCAACGGACGCCACGCCCGTCCCGGCCGAACCCCTAACCCTCCGCCAGATCGGGCGAACGGCCGTGCTCTCCCTGGCTGCCACCCCCGCCCCAATCCTGCTTGCGCTCGTCGATTGGTGGCTGAAGACGCACTGACCCCGGCCCTGGCGGGGGTGGCGGCACACCCCCTCAATCAGCGACAGCGCCCGGAAGGCGGGCCGGAACCGCTCTTCTCCCGGCTGCCGAAGGCGTCGAACAGGTTCAGGGCCCGCAGGCGGGGTGCCCTCGTCGTCACCACTGCAGCAGGAACAGCAGCGGAACGGTGACCCTTCGGGCCTCCTCGTGCTGAGCTCGGGGCACGTGGCCCCCGGCGAAGAAGCCGGCGGCCACGATGCGTGGCTCGGTCACCCGCCGGCCGAGGGCGGTCCACCCCGAGTACCCGACCGGGCCTCTGATGTCGGGCAGCGGGAGGAGGGCGTCCAGTGCGGTCCGCCGTTCCGGGGCCGCGTTCTCGACCAGCGGCCCGATGAACGACTCGTCGACCGGTTCGGCGGCCCGTATGGCCCGCATGGCCCGGCGGAGGTCGGCGCGGGCCTGCTCGTCGGCGGCGGAACGGGGCCGGTCGCCGCAGCCGGGGGCGTCGATCGTGGCCACCGCACAGCCGGACGTCGCGCAGTACCGGGCCCGGGCCACCGGCCGGGGTGCCCGCCTGGGCAGGCCGTTGTTGTGGGCCGTGAGGATCAGCGGAGCCGGTGCGGCGCCGGACGTCCACAGGTGCCGGGATCCCGCCGAGGGTGAATTCGCGTTCGCGGATGTCGGGATCGAGGTGCCGGTCAGAGGTGAATTGCACAGTCGTGCCTTTCGGGAGGGCTCGTGAAACGGCGCTCCCGGGCGACCTGTCGCCCGCCCGCGACCCCGGAGGAGAGCGCCCATGTCGTCAGGTTCACGGATACCATCTTCTCGTTCTCTCGCACGGCCTCCGGAAACGTGGCAATGCCGGCCGCGGTCCGTCGAACGGACCGGTGGTCCGGGGGCGGAGGGAGTGGCCGGGGCGACCTGGAGAATTCAATAGGGTGGTCGTAAGAATCAAAATAGCCAATCGTATGTTATTGCGCCGCGCCCGCCGTCATCAAATGGCTTGCATGCGACCTGGATCCTGTTTTACTTGGCCCGTAGCCAAAAGATTCTTGCGCTTCCGGTCAGAACGAGGAAGGGGCGGGCTTGTCCACATTCTCTGATTCGGTTCTGCTCGCCCTGGGAAGTGCCGAGGGCCTCAAGTCCGCGCTGGCCCCGCAGGGTGACACCACCGGCGTCCGGACGTTGGTCGGGGCGGTGAACGACCTGGACCTCGGCAGGGTCGACGAGGTCCGGGACGTCGCGGTGGGCGATATCGCGCTGCAGGTCCCGTTCTTCCCGCCGCGCCGCATCGAGGGTGATCTCAGCCGCATCCTGCCGAGCCACGCCCGGACGGATCTGAGGCTCAGCATCGCCGGTGATCCGGTCTGGGCCGACATCCTCGCCCGGGTCAGGGTCCAGCTGGTCGTCGAGGTCGATCCGGGCGGTGTGGAGAACATCGTGACGCGGCTGGTCGACACCAATGGAACACTGGACGACTTCCGCGCCCAGGTCCCTTTCCTCGACGTCGACGAATTCATGAAAATCCATCACCTGGAGACGATCGAGGACCTGCGCGACGCATACGAGTACCTCGTCGCCGAGATCCGGCTGCGCGCTCCGTCGGTCTTCGATCCGGCCGATCCGGCCAATGCGTACGGGGTCGAGATCGCCGTCGCCGTGCTGGTCCTGGATTCCCTCGACCTGACCGCGGGGCTGCGGGCCGCCAAGGAATTCCGGGCGGCGACCGGTCACCTGCTGAGTCCTGCCGGGCCGAGCGTGCTGGGCGAGGCCGTCGCGCCGTACGCCGTGGCGGTCGTGCTCCCGAGGCCCGGAGCGGCCTCCGATCCGACGACGGGCAACGTGACGAAGCTGTTCGCCGGCGAGGGCGTGCTCAGCCTCTTCCTCCCCACCCCCTAGCCACGACCGAAGGAGTACCGATGCCAGCCCGCGGTGACACGCAGCCCTTCGACGCCGCGCCCCTCGGCGCCCCCGCGGACGAGCCCGGCGGTGCCTTCGAGCCGTCCCCGGCCCTCGACACCCCTCCGCCCGGCGGGGCCGCGGCCCCCGGGGCCGTGCCGGTGCCGGGCGAGCTGTCCCCGAGCGAGTTGCGTGCCCTGCAGGAGAAGTTGCGGGCGAAGTTCCACTGAGCCAACCGGCGTTTCCCGGGCGGGCCCGACAGAAACGGAGGCGGCGGATGGCCGTCAGATACATCAGAGTCACCCCCACGATCGACCTGTTCGCACCGGTCACCCGAGCGTTCGGCGACATCGCCGTGATCGGCAAGGTCACCGCTCCGGCTACGCCTCCCGCCGATCTGCTGGGCATCGGGGTGCCGGCCGTGTTCACCGACCCGGGGGAGGCCGCCCGTCGGGCCCCAGGCGAGCTCGGCACGTCGATCGGTCTCGCCTTCGCCCAGTCGCCGGGCCCCACCACGGTGTGGGGCGTCCGGGTGGACTCCGGCAGCCCGGACTACGACGGGGCGCTCGCCGCGGTGGCGGGGCTCGACGTCCAGTTCGTGGTGCTGGCCGACCTGGCGCTGGACGCGACGTCCGGGGCCGCGACGGGGCCGATCGGCAAGTTGGCGGCCCATGTGGACACGGTCTCGGGGACGGGAGGTGACGGCAAGGAGCGGATGGGCGTGGCGATGCTGGCCAAGGGGGTCGCCGACCCGTCCGTCGTCCAGGGGGGGCTGGCCACTGACCGGATGGTGTACATCGCGCACAAGAGCGACGAGGACGCCGCCGCGGCGGTGACCGGCGCGATCGCCGGCTATCCGCCGCACATCTCGATGCTGCTGAAGCAGGTCATGATCACCAGCCCGCCGTTCACCCCGACGGAGATCCAGACGATCAACGGGGAGGAGCCCGAGGGAGGCCCGCTGCCCACGGGCCCGGCGGGCCACGGCGTCAACTGGCTCAGCTCCCCGTCGCTGATCCCCGGTCAGGGCGTCTACCTCGGCGAGGGCTACACAGGCAATCCCGCAGGGAAGAAGTTCATCGACGTCGTCCGGACGCTCGACGACGTCTCCTTCCGGCTCAAGGCCCAGATGATCAAGACCATCGGCAACCTGCGGATCAGCCGGTCCGGACTGCGCGCCCTGATCGGACAGATGGAGTCGGTGCTCGATCCCCTGCAACAGGCCGAGGTGATCGACTCGTACACCATCGTCATCCCGCTGCTCGCCCTGCTGGACAAGGACCCGGCGACGCTGACGACCTCGCAGGGGAAGCAGATCACCAACGCGCACGGCCAACGGGTGGTCGAGGCCCTGGTCACGGTCGAGTACGCGGCCGCGGTGCACCGGCTCGACATCACGCTGAAGTTCCAGTAGCCCGCAGCGGGCCCCGTAGAGGACGCAGAGGAGGAGAGGACCGCCATGGCCGACTGGAACACCAGGCTGGAGGTCAAGCTCGGCGACGCCACCATCACGCCGATCTCGACCTTCACCCCGACGTTCAACGTGCCCCACACCGTGATCCACAGCATCGAGGCGGACAACGTCGGGTACGTCCGGCAGCCGTTCACCTTCACCTTCACCATGGGCGTGCCCGCAGTGGCGTCCGCGGTCGCGGATCTGACCGAACTGGCCACCAACGGGCGGGAGTTCTCGATCGCGGTCGCCGAGAAGAAGGGCACCGACTGGGCCTTCAAGTCGATCAAGTTCGCGCGCTGCGTCGTCACCTCGGCCAGCCCCAGCAACGTCGTCATCGACGGCGTGCCGCAGGCGAGCTTCAACTGCCTGGCGCTGTCCGTGGGGCTGGAGGCGTGATCCGTGGACGGTGACGAAGGGCAGGTCGCGCTGCCGGCCTTCGACGGCGGCGGGCGGGTCGAACGGACCGGCATCGCGCTGGTGCACGAGGGCGAGTACGTCGTCCCGGCGGGGTCCGCCGAGGCGGTCCTGGCCCCGGCCGGTGACGGCGGGACAGTGGTGAACTTCCACTTCCCGGTGGAGGTCCGGGTGGTCGGCGAGCTCGGCGACGACCACGTCCAGCAGGTCGCGGCGTACGTCTTCGGCGAGTTCGAGCGTGAGCTGACGAGCCGGCTGTGAGCGGGCCGAACGTTCCGGTGCTGGTGGGTGCGGTGCCGCTGCTGTACGTGCAGTCGATGACGATCAGCGAGGGCTACCGGGTCGAGCGGATCGCCGGGGGCCGCTTCTCCCAGCTCACCCAGCCCACCACCAAGACCATCGGCATCGAGGCGATGCTGATCGGGCCGGAGCGCCTGCTGCTGAAGAAGGCCCTGGAGGTCATGGCGCTGACGTCGCGCCTGCTGGTCTCCACCGCCGCGCCGTTGCTGGCCGTGGCCGGCATTCCCGTGGTGTCCGGCTTCACGATCAGCCTGGACATGCAGATCACCGATCTGCGGTTCACCCAGAACGTGCAGAAGCGGGAGGCCCTCGACGTCAGCCTGACCCTGCAACAGGTGCCGAGATCGGCGATCACCGCCGCCCTCGGCGAGGTCGCCGACCTCGCCCTGGCCGTGGCGACGGCCGCGCTGCCGAGCGGGCCGCCGCCGAACCCCATTCCCCGTACGCCACGCGACCCGATGTGACTGGAGGGACAGTGGCAACGCCGAGCTACCTCCGCCTGCCGATCGAGCCCGCCGAGGGCTTCCCGCAGGCGTTCCGCCTCCAACTGGGATCCGTCATCTACCAGTTCCACCTGTACGTGAACGTCGCCGAGGACCTGCTGACCACCGCCCCGGGTGATGCCGTCCTGGACCTGCCGGCGGCCGGGGCGTTCGTCGTGCTGCGGGTCGCCCGGGAGGAGGCCGCCGGCCCGAGGACGATCCTGCGCCGCAAGCTCGTCCCGGGGGTCGAGTACCGCGCCGCCGAGCTCTCGCTGACCTTCCCGACCATGCGGGTGGCCCGCCGGAACCTCAACGGCGTCGGGGAGTTCGGCTCCGAGGTGGTGGGCGGGGTGGCGCTCAGTTGAGCCTGGTCATCTGGTACAAGGTCGTGATCGACGAGCTCCAGCCCTCGGGCGGCCTGCTCTCGGCGGTGGCCTCGCTGGTCGGTGCCGGTCTCCCGGTGACCGTCTCCAACGACCTGCTGAGCGGCTCGCTCGTCCTGGACGCCGACATCACGGTCACCATGACGGAAGGCGCCTCCGCCGACACCTTCCAGCTCACCCTGGTCAACCTGCCGGATCCGACGGTGGAACTGATCCGGGCGAAGGTCACCACCACTCCGCTGCAGGTCCTGATCCACCTCGGCTACTTCGACGAGCCCGCCACCACCCTGAGCGCCAAGCCCGTCCTGCAGGGGCGCCTCACCGCGATCAACAGCAGCGTGGACCAGGACGGCTCCTCCCGCACGGTGATCACCGGGCAGGAGGAGGGCGGGTACCTGCTGCGCCGGACCGCCGTCGCCAAGAGCACCACCCCGGCCACCGACGTGACCGAGTTCGCGCGGACGGTCGCCGCGCAGGCCGGCGTCCAGCTGGCCGCCGGGTCCGTGCTGACCGGCAAGCTCACCAACTACACGGCCAGCGGCGGCTCCGCTCTGGACGTCCTGCGCGACTTGGCCGGCAAGGCGGACGTCCCCCTCGTGGTGCGGGACAAGACGGTGTACCTCGGCCCGGCCGTCGGCGACCCGGCCGACCGCGCACCGGTCGCCTTCGACCCGGACGGCAACCTCGTCTCGCTCGACCAGAGCCGCACCGAGGACGCCGGAGCGCGTTCCGCACCGGGCTCGCCGACACCCGCGCAGGATCCGGCATCGCCCACCTCCCAGAGCGTCCCGATGCGGGCGTCGGTCCACCTGGTGGCGCTCGGGCACCCCGGTCTGCGGGTGGGCCAGGTCACCTCGGTCACCGGGGTCAACGGCGTCCCCGACCAGACCATGCGCATCACCGCCGTCACCCACCGGTTCGGCACCCGCTCCGGGTACGTCGCCGATGTGGGGCTGGTGGTGGCCGAGCGGGGCAAGCGGGCACAGCTCGGCGGCGGCGTGCAGGGCGTCGTGGACCGCTGGCGGGACGTGGTCGACCGCCGGCAGCGGGAATGCCCGGCGATCGACGTCGGCGAGATCAGCGACTACGCCCCGGGCAAGGAGGGCAAGCACCTGGCATCGCTCCACTACGGCCAGTCGGCCGGGCCGGAGATCGTCGCGCCGAGCGTCGCATCGCCGGTCGACACCACGGTGGACCTGCACGACAAGCCGATCGTCTCCCCGTTCGCGTTCCACAACTGCGGGCTGATCACCCCGGTCTACCCCAAAATGCGGGCCGTCCTGGCCCACAACGGGGGGCTGGTCAACGACGCGGTGGTGGCCGGGTTCGTCTGGCCGGAGAACCCCGCCCAGGCGCACCCGCCCAACGAAGCCGGCGACTACTGGCTCGCGCTGCCCACCGAGCTCGGCCCGGACGGCCTGCCGACCGGCAAGGGTGCCAACGACCTGACCGACCGCAGTGGCCACCGGGTCGTACAGGTCGCAGGACTGCGCCTGCAGGTGGGTGCCGACAAGCTGCCGGCCCTCGGCACCCGGCCGAAGCCCCCGACCGACAGCACGATCACCATCGAGCACCAGAGCGGGACGAAGATCACCGTGGACAAGGACGGCAACGTCGGCATCACCACCGCCGCCTCCGCCTCGCTGAAGCTCAGCAACGGCCAGGTGACCCTCGCCCTCGACGGCCCTTCGGTGAAGGTGACCTGATGCCCCACGTGCTCACCACGGCGTCCGTCCTCCAGTGCATCCACGGCGGGCGGCTGACCGTGCCGGCCGGCGGCACCGCGCTCACCGTCGACGGCCGGCCGGTGCTGCTCCAGGGCGACCTCGCCGGCGCGACCGTGGCCGGCTGCGCCAACACCAACGCGGCCGCCGGCCAGACCCCCTGCCTCGTCGTCACCGCCGTCCTCGCCGGGCTCAGCACCGACCTCACCGTCGGCGGCCGGCCCGTGCTGCTGGAGACCGCGCAGGGCCTCACCAACGCGACCCCGGCCGCACCCGTCATGTGGCAGGTCGCCTCCGCCGGCCAGACCAAGCTGACGGCCCAGTAGCCGCCGGACCGAGGAGGATCGACATGAAGGACGGACCGTTCGGCCGCAGCCTGCTGCTGCTCGACGGCGACCTGGTGGTGCGGGACGGGCGACTGGCCGAGGTGGCCGGCGTGGACAACCTGCTGCAGGCCCTGGAGCTGCGAGTGCTCACCCCGTACGGCTCGGACGAGTTCAACGTCAGCTACGGACTGGACGTCACCGAGGCGTTCACCCGGGCCCATTCGGCCCGGTCGGTCCGGGAGGTGCTGAAGCTGAACCTGGTCCGCACGCTGGTGACGGACCCGCGGGTGGTGGACGTCCGGCAGATCACGTTCGACGAGTCGGACGAGGCGCGGCACCTGCGGAACCAGTCGGTCCGGGTCGAGCTGGACACCGTGGCGGAGCAGCCCGCCACCCTCGTCGTCACCCTGGGGGTCTGAGCGCGATGACCGACTACGGCGTCACCGAGGAGGGCTTCGTCCTCAAGCCCTTCGACGTCCTCCTGGGGGAAGCCGTCGAGCGGGTCAAGGCCGTCCTGGGGGTCGACCTGTCCGCCAGGGACGGCAAGGACGGGAACGGCGGACCGATCGACCTGACCAGTACCAGTCCGGTCCGCAAACTCCTGGAGGTGGCCGCGCACGAGGACGCCGAGCTGTGGAAGCGGATGGAGGACCTCTACTACGCCAACTTCGTCTCCACCGCGTTCGGCGATGCCCTGGACCTGCTCGGTGACGACGTCGGCCTCGCCCGACGGAACCTGTTCAGTGCGGGCACCGTCCGGTTCACCCTGAGCGGACCGGCCCTCGGACGGATCTACACCGTGCCCGAGGGCACGATCGTGACCACGACGGACTCCCCGCCGAAGGCCTTCGCCACCACCGGAGCGGCCCGGCTGAGCGCCACGGCCGGCACCGCCGACGTCGGCGTCGTCGCCGTCGAACGGGGACACGACCAGGACGTCGGCAAGGACCTGATCACCGTGATCGACCCGGCCTGGCAGACGGTGTACCTGGCCGACTTCGCCCCGGCGACCCTGACGGTGACCAACCCGGACGTGACCACCGGCGGCCTGGACACCGAATCCGACCAGGACTACCGCGCCCGCCTCAGCGGCCTGGCCCGCAGCATCTGGACCCTGGACAGCGTCCGCCAGGCCGTCCTGGACGTGGACGGAGTCATCGACGTCGCGACCTCCGACCCGCTCGGCGGGGTGGACGTGTCGCAGAGCTACTTCGGCCAGTTCGACTTCGACCAGCGGCTCTTCAACTCCGAGCGGCACATCGGCGAACCGTACTTCTTCGACGTGCTGGTCGCGCACGACTTCCGGTGGCCCTGGCGGACCCCGGCCCCCGTGCCCGGACAGGCCGCACCGGCCGTCACCGGGGTGTACGAGCGGGTCTCGGCGGCGGTCGACCGGGTCCGCCCGGTCGGCGTGCACGCCAACATCGTCGAGGCCGACCACATCGACGTCGGGGTGCGCGCGAGGGTCACCGTGGAGACCGGCTACGACACGGCCGCGCTGCGGGCCGCGATCCTCCGGCGGCTGGCGGTCGAGACCGGCGGCCCGCGGCTCGGCGGCGTGATCCGCTACTCGCAGGTCATGTGCGCCTTCGCCGAGCAGTCCGGCGTGGTGGACGTCCAGCAGCTGCACCTGCGGCGGCTGCCGCCCGCGTTCGGCCGGATCACCTTCGGCGCGGTGCCGCAACAGAGCGGGGTGGTCGAGGCGGCGGTCGGGGAGAACCTGGTGATGGGGCCGACCGAGATGGCGGTGTTCCGGCCCGACGGGCTGCTCGTCGACGTCACGGTGGTGGTCCGGTGAGCACGTTGTCGGCGGTGCGGATGGCCCGCCACCTGACGGCGCCCTTCGGACGGGGAGCGGACTCGCTCGCCCTGAGGCTGCTTCCGGGGGCCGACACCGGCTCCGCGCCGATCGCCCCGTACGACTTCGCGGACCACCGGGCGACGTACGGGCACCCCGCCGACCCGGCTTACGTGCTGACCCTCCTGACGGGCTGCGACCAGGACACCTCGGTCGTCCTCACCGTCGACCAGCCCGGCAGCAGCTTCCGCCCGGCCGTCGTCATCGTCCCGGCCGGGACCAGGGCGGGGACGTCCTACGTGGTGCCGCTGCCGTCCGGCGCCACCGGGGCCGCCCGGCTGACCACCCTGACGGCGAACCCGCCGCCGCCCGGCGTCACCGCGGCCGGCCGCTGGGCGCTCACGGCCCTGCTGGGCACCACCGCGAAGCTGCTGTGGGCGATCGGTGCCGAACGCGACCAGCTGCGCCACCACCTCGAACGGACCGTGGCGCAGCGTCACCTGGAGACCGCGACCGGCGCGAGTCTGGACCTGATCGGCAGTGACCTCGGGGTGCCGCGCTTCCCGCCGCTTCCGTACGGCTTCGACCCGGCCACCGTGGCGATGTACCACCTGGACGAGGACCCGCGCACGGCGCCGCAGGCGGAGGACCTGACCGCACGTTACCCGGGCCGCAACGACCACCACGGCACGATCACCGGCCCGGTCCTCCCGAGTGTCGGCAGGTTCGGGCAGGCGTTCGCCTTCACCGGTGACGGCGCACTGGTCACCGCGTTGACCAGCCCGGACTTCGACATCCCGGCGGACGGCGGGGCGACCGTCGAGTGCTTCGTGCGCCCCGACCCGGGCCTGGCGGCGGGACTCGTCCTGGCCCGGCACCCCGACCCGGCGACGACCCGGCCGGGCTGGGTGCTGGAGATCGGCGAGTTCGGGCGCGCCCAGCCCGGCAACGTGCGGTTCGCCATCGGCGACGGCACCACCGCGGTCGAGCTGTTCGCCGACCTCTCACTGCCCACCGACCGGTTCAGCCACCTGGCGGCGGTGGTCGACCGGTCGACCGGCCACCTCACCCTGTGGGTCGACGGAGCGCTCCGGGACCGCAGGCCGGACGGCGGACTCGGGGCCGTCCGCAACACCGCCGACCTGCGGATCGGCCCCGGGCACACGGGGTTCCGCGGCACCGTCGACGAGGTGCGGCTGTCCTCGGTGGCCCGCGCCGACTTCTTCCCCGCGCTCGGCGAGGGCAACGAGCACTACCGGAACCGGCTGCGCATCTTCCGCCGGTGGACGTTGCCCACGCCCGCGAACCTGACCAGGATCCTCAACGCCACGGTACGCCCGATCGGCTCGTCCCAGGATCGCGAGGTGAGCGACAACCCGCTGGTGGTCGACGACGCCAACGGCCGAGTGGTCCGCGGCACCCGCACGGTCACCGTCCTTCCGGCGCGGCTCGGGTCCGGGGAACGCATGGACCGGGACGGCCGCCGCAGGGTGTCCGAAGCCGACACCGTCGGCACCGCGGCGGACGAGCTGCGGTTCGACCCGGTCTACCTGCTCACGCACGACGACCCCGGGGTCGACTACCGGGTTCCGGGCCCGCGGGTCCTCGGACCCGGTGAACCACCACCGGATCCGCACCGCGTCCAACTGGTGCTCACCGCCCCGCTCGACCGACTGGTCGCGCTGGCGGCCGCGGAGGGTGCCGGCGGCCGGCTGCGGGTGGAGTCGGCCTTCGATCCGCGCGCCGACGACCTCCGGGCCACCGGCCGCGCCGTGCTGCTCACCCACGGCACGGTGGCGACGGACCGGCTGGCGGCCCTCGCCCACCGGGCCGGTTTCGACTACGTCGAGCACCGCGCCGACGTGGAGCAGGTGTACGCCGCGTGCGCCGTCGGGGAGTACCTGGCCCTGGACGCCGCTCCGCCGGGCAACGGGCCGGCCGACCTGGTGGTCGGGGCGAGCACCGGCGTCAGGCTGACCGTCCGGCCCGCGCTTCCGGTCGGCGCGCTCGCCGACTGGCTCACCATCCCGATCGGCCCGGGCCGGGCGACCCTGAGCAACGTCTCCGCCACCGGCGCCTCGCTCACCGCCGCCGCCCCCGGGGACATCACGGTGAAGGTCGAGGTCACCCGGGGCAGCCACACCGTCAGTGCCACCCGTACGCTCCGGGCCGCGCCGGCAGACCTCGCCGACGGCGCCCGGATCGCCGCCGACGGCACGCTCGACGCACCCGTGACGGTGGTGGGCAGCCCGGACCCGGACTTCGACCCGGTGTTCCTGCACCGGCACGACGACGCCCGCGCGGCGTACGGGACCGACCCCGACCACCACCTCATGCAGTTCGCCGTGGCCGGTCGGCTCGACGCCCTCCTGGACGAGCTGCAGCGGCGCGACGTGGCCGGCCCGGTGACGGTGGCCGCCGCCCACGACCCCGCCGGCACCGACCCGCTGGCCCGGCAGGGCCGGGCGCTCACCATCCGGACCACAGGCCTCGACGCCGGTCAACTCGCTGTCGTCGCACACCTGGTGGGCTTCGGGCACGTGCAGCGCTCGGGAACGGACGTGATCCTCCACCACCCGGCGGAGCCGTTGGTCGCCCTCACCGGACCGGACACCGTGACCGAGGGCTCCACCCTCGACCTCACGATCCTGCCGCCGCCCTCCGTGGTCGGTGCGGTCGGGCAACTGAGCCTGGCCACCGGGGCGTTCGCCGACGGCCGGGCGGCGCTCAACGGCGCGACCGACGAGTCGACGCCGAGCCTGACCGGCGAACAGGCCGGGCCGGTCTGGGTCCAGGCCGCCTACCTGATGGACGTGGGGTCGGAGCCGGAAAGCGCCAGGGTCCCGCCGTACACCTTCAAGGTCCGGCTGCGGCCGGAGCTGGTGGCGGCGGGGCAGGTCGTTCCCAAGGACAAGTACGACCTGATCATGAACATCCTCAACACCCTGCACCCGGTCGGTGTCGAGGTGCTCACCGGCGCCCTCCGCGAGCACGTCGTCGAGAGCCGCGACGCCGCGACGGCCAACCCCGACTACACGTACCCGAAGTTCCGAGTCGGCGCAGTGCCGCCGCGACGCACCAAGGAGGCCAGCCCATGACCGGGATCAGCTTCACCCAGACCTTCCACCACACGGACTGGGTGGACAACCGGGACCGGGTCCAGGCCGCCGGCCAGAACGGCTTCAACAGCCGTTTCAACGCGGTGGAAGCGGACCTGAAGAACCTCTCCACCGTCGTCGGCACCATCGACCAGGCCATCACCGCGCTCAGCGCCCACCCGACGACCGCACCGAAAACGATCAGCCTGAGTCCGCTGCTGGCCCCCGCCCTACCGTCCGCCAACAGCCCGCAGCCGTCCCCGGTCGGATGGAGCATCGACGCGACCACGGGGACCGCGCAGAAGCCGCTCGGCCTGTCGGGCAGCTTCGCGGGGGTGATGAACGTCGTCCTGCCGGACGGGGTGCTGGTGCAATCGCTGCGGATCACCGCCACCAACAGCTCGACGGTCGCCAGGTTCTCCGTCGCCCTCAACCGGATCCCCCTGGTCCTCACCTCCTCCACGGTGCCCGACCCACTCGTCAGGACCGCCATCAGCACCTCGCCGTTCGACGCGACCGTCAACACCTCCGCGGCCCTGGCCCAGGTCGACGTGAGCCACTTCCGCTACTACCTCGTGGCCGAGGTCCAGAGCGCCGTGGCCGCGGACGTGATCTCCCTCGGCGGCTTCCAGATCACCTACTCCGGCTGAGACACCGTGCGGGTCGACTGCCACATCCCGATCACGATCCGGATCACCGGCGCCCTGGGCGAGGCCCAACTGGAGGAGCTGGCACGGACCCTGGCCGAGGCGGTGCGCGCCCGGACGGCCGAGGCCGAGCGGGTGGTCGCCGCCCGCCTCGGCCGCCACACCCCGGTCGGACCGGCCGAGGCGCGCGAGCGCTACGACCCGGCCCGCGACGGCGACCGCGGCTACGCCGTGGCCTCCTACCGGGACGGCGGACGTCCGCAGGGCGTACCGGTGCGCGGCGCCGCCGGGCCGTGGACGGTGCTCCGCGCGGTCAACTTCCGGGCGCGGGTCGGCCGGTTCCTCGACTTCGTCGAGCGCCTGCACGAGGGCGGGCGACTGGCCGAGCAGGCGCTGTACGGCGACCGGCGGGAGGAACTCCGCTGGGTGGCGCTCTGGTGGGTGCAGACCGGCCGGGACCACACCCTGGCCGAGCTGTCCGACGAACTGTACGCGCGCGCCGCCCGGCTGGTCCGGCTCGGCCCGGGACAGGTCCTCGCGACGGCGATCTGGGTCACCGACGACAGCCGGGCCGCCCTGCTCGCCCTGGACGAGGACAAGGTGCTCGGCGACCGGATCGAGCGGATCGGCCCGCACAACGCCCGTCGGATCGAGGGCCGGGGAGCCACCGCCATGCTCCGCCACGGCGGCTGGGTGCTGTTCGCCGCCATGGTCCTGCCCAAGGTGGAGCTGACCGACCTGGCGGCCCTCGGCAGGGACACGGTGCTGCGACTGCCGGCCGCGGACGCGGCCTTCTGCCTCGACGCGCGGGACTTCGAAGCCCGGTACGGCCTGACCACGGCCCAGTACCTGCGCGAGTTCGGCACCCTCCCCGTACCGGTGTGGCTCCAGCCGCTGACGGTACGCCGCCGTGCCCGGCCCGCCGCGCTCGCGCTGCTCCTGGGCCGTCGGGCCGAGGAGCGGGCACCCTCGGGCGAGGACCGGGTGACCGGCGACCGCCTCCTGGTGCTGACCGACCCGGCGCTGAGCCGGCTGCCGGCGTCCGTCCGGGAACGGGTCGGCGCCTGGACCGACCCGACCACCCGGCGGCTGGACGACCGGGCCGGTACCTACCACCTCGAACCGGGCTGGCGTTGCCTCTTCGCCAGGGTGGCCCTGCCCGTGGACGCCGAACGGCTCGGCGCCGCCCGGTACCGGCCGCGCGCCCGCCTGCTGGCGGCCCGGCTGCGCGGCCTGCTGGGCGGTGACCCGACCGAGCGGTCCTGGCAGCGGGCGATGTCCGCCTTCCTGGACCGCGAGTTCGAGGAGGACCCGCCGGCCGAACGACCGGACGGCGGAACGCTGTTCGAGTACGTGCTGGCCGAACTGGCCGGGGACTTCGCCAGGCTGTACGAGGGCGTGGGGGCGAGCCGCCACTTCGGCCTGCGGCACCGCCTGCTGCGGCTCAGCCTGGCCACCTCCCGGGCGGCCGATCCCAGGGTGGTGAAGCTCCGGGACTCGCTGACCGAGCAGCGGCTCGCCGGGACCCGCAACGAGTACCGGACCGACCCCGCCCGGATCCTGCTCGACCGCGAGCCCGGCCGGACGGTGGCCGTGCAGGGCGTCCTCGGCGAGGTCGACTCGATCTACCGCAGCCGCCGCGACCTCGAACGGCTGCTCCCCGCGCGCGTCGAGGCGCTGCGCAAGGCCCTGGAGGCCGAGCGGGTGGAGCTGGTGGGGCGGATCGCCCGGGGGGAGGACCGCACCACGTACGACCAGGAGCGGTTCGCCACCGCGGTGCTGGCCGGCGCGGTCCGGCGGGTGGGGCTGACCCGGGCCGACTTCGTGAGCGTCACCGTCGAGCGGAGCATCCGGCTGCTGGAGGTGCGACGGCAGGAGGAGGGCGGACTCCCGGACTTCCACGTGCAGTTCGAGTTCGTGGAGCGGGTGGTCGGCGAGAAGGGCTGGACCCGGGTGGGCGACCCGGTGACGGAACGCGCCGGGAGCTTCGAGGAGCGGTTGACCTGGTGGCGGCTCGGCCGGGCCGGTCAGGTGTACCAGGTCGCCGGCATCGTCGTCGCCGCCGTCGGCGCGGTCTTCCTGGCCTGGGAGGCCGGCGTGATCGCCGCGCTGGTGAGCCTCGGCGGTGGAACCAGCGCGGTGGTGACCGGGATCGCGATCTCGGAGATCGTCTACCTCTTCCGGGTGGTCTTCGGTGATGCCAAGCTGACGCTCGGCGGCATCCTGACCGCCGCCCTCGAGGGTTACCTGCTCGCGGTCGGATTCCGGCTCGGCGGCGTGCCCGCGCGGTGGGCCGCCGAGGCCCTGGGCACCGTGACCCTGCGCCGGGCCGTGGCCGGCTGGGCCGCCCAGGCGCTGGTCCGGGGCTCCGTGGGCGGCGCGACCTCGGCGGCGTTGATCACCTTCGCCCACGACGTGGTCAACGTGGCCACCGGCGAGGGCTCGTGGTCCGGCATCCGCACCTACGTGGCGAACATGGCGCTGGGCGCGGTGATCGGGATCGTCGCCGAGTTCGTCCTCGCCCCGGCCCTGCGGGAGGTCCTGGTCGGTGCGCGCGGTGCGATCACCACGGCCGCCGGGACCGCCGCCCGACTGCGGGCCGCCGGCTGGGGCGCCCGGGAGTGGGTCCGGGTCTCGACCGAGGCGCTGGCGAACCTGCGGGCCACCCTCGGGACCTTCATGGGGGACGTGGCGGCCCGGGGCTTCGCCACCGCGATGGCCGCCCGGCTGGCGGAGGTCGCCACCGAACTCGGCGGCCGCGAACTGGCCCGGCACGTCCTCGAACTCGCCGGGGCCCGGTTCACCCTCGCGGCGAGCGCCGGACTGGAGCGGCTGCTCCCGGCCCTGGAGGCGACCGCCCCGGCCCGGGCCCGCACCGTCGCCCGGATCCTGGGCGAGCACCCGGCGGAGACCGTCCACCTGCTGGAGGCCCTGACCACGCTCGACCGGGCCGCGACCCGTCGGCTCGTCGCCGGGACCTTCGCGTCCACCGAGGACCTCGCCGCGTTCCTGGGGCGGCTGTCCGAGTACACCCCCGCCGAGCAGCGCGCGGTGCTGCGGCTGCTGGCCGAACTGGGTGTCGTGGCCGCCCGGCCCGTTCCGCGCGGGACCACCTCCGACCTGGCGCGCCGTCAGTTCGGGGCGTCGCTGCGGATCCAGGCGGCCGGGGCGGAGACGGAGGTGCGCAGGGTGGAACGGGAACTCGCCGAGGTGCTCGAGAAGGCCCGTGCGGCCGAGGCGCGCGGCAACACCCGGCGGGCGGGCGTGCTCCGGGACCAGGCCGAGGCGCTGCGGAGCCGGATCGAGGCCCAGCGGGCGAGGGCCGTCGAAGCGCGCGCCGAGGCCGGCCGGGCGACGACCGGGCTGCCGGAGCTGCCGACCCCGGCGGACATCGAGCGGGCGCTGGAGCAACTGGAGAGCCGCGGCAGCACGCAGACCTGGATCCGCCTGCCCGCGGGCGCGCGGTTCCGGGAACACCCCGAACTGCTGGAGCGGGTGGTGCGGCCGGTCTTCCGCAGCCGCACCGGGAACCGGGTGGTGTTCCGGGTCGAGGGCGGTACCCCGCCGGATGCCAGCTGGGAACGTGTTCCGATCGACGCCAACGGGCAGGCCCGGGTGCTCAAGAGCGGCACCGACCCGATCAACCTGAACTTCGGGGTGTTCGAGCGGGCCGTCGAGTTCCTGATCAAGGCGCGACCGGGCGCACGCCTGAAGGTGTTCGAGGTGGAGGAGGGGTGGTTCCGCGCCCTCCGCAGCCACGCCGTCCCGGAGCAGGGAGAACCCGCGTCCCTGCTGGGCCGTCCGCCCGGCACACCACCGGAGGACGCGGTCCCGCTGCCCCGGCCGCCCAAACTGAAGGAGGTCACCGGTCGGCCGCGCGTGGTGGACACCCGGTACGGGCAGGACCAGCTCCAGATCCCGGAGAACCTCATCCCCGAGCTGAACGAGTTCATCGTGCCGGGCAGCGGCCGGGTCGTGGAGTTCAAGCCGTGAGGCGCCGCTACCACCTGCCGGACACGGTGACGGGCGAGGTGGCCGCGGTGGACCGGGAGCGGCTGCTCGCCGTGGTGCGCGCAGCGGTCCAGCGCGCGCTGGCGGCTGCCGCGCCGGGCGAGGTGGTCGCGCCACGACCCGGGGAGCCGACCCGGGAACGGTTCTCCCCGGAGCGGCGGACTCCCGAGGGCGGGTACGCCGTGCCCGGCTACGACGAGCAGGGGCGGCCGGTGGGCGTCCCGCTGCTCCCGGCCGCCGGCGGGACGAGCGAGCGGCTCGGGACACCGCTGGACCGGACGGGGACGGGGACGGGATCGGTGTTGCCGGTACCCGGACCGGCCGCGGAGACCGGGTCTGCCGGGAGCACCGCGTGGAGCGTCGCACCCCTGCCGGCGGGCGCCGCCACACCCGACGAGGGCGCCGGCCTCGGGGTCGACCGTTCCACCGTCACGGCCGGGCCCGGAACCGCACCGATCGTCCGACTGATCCGCGAACGCTGGCCCGCCGCCGGCTTCGCCGACCCGGCCGGTGTCCGCTACGGCGTGTACGCCACCGGCGCCGGCGAAGCCACCCCGCGGCTGTTCTACCTGGCCCCCGACAGCGACGGGCCGGTATTGCGCGCCCTGCGGCTCGCCGTCCGGGCGCCGGGCGCCCCGCGCGTCGTGGACCTGCCCGGCGGCGACTACACCGTCGTCGCGCGCCCGCACAGCGCGGCCCAGCTGTACCGCGGACCGCGCCGACTGTCCGACCTGGGCAACCCGCAGGACCTCGACCTCACCGTGAACTTCACCGTCGTCTCCGACGTACCCGAGGTGACCGTCCGTGCGGCCCCCCGGTACCACCTGTGGCCCCGGCCGCGGATCATGCGGACCGATCAGCAGGAAGGGCCGGCCATCGTCGGCGCCGACACCACCTACCTCGCCGAGGTGGAGATCTGGCGCCTGGAGGAGTCCGGCCGCTGGACGCCGGTGTTCGAGCTGGCGCTGGTGTACGCCTTCATCAGCTACCGCTGGCGGGTGTACCGGATCGAGCACGACCGGCACGGCGAGCGGTACCGGGTACCCGTCGACACCGGCCGGCCGACCCGGGCCCACTTCACCCACCGCTTCGACCGGGCCGGCGAGTTCGAGGTGGAGTGCGAGGTCCGTCTCACCTACGAGGACGCTTCCCCGGAGCCGGTGACGGAGCGGCGCACCGACCAAGCCCAACGGCTCGAGGAACGAATGGCCCTCGAACTGGCAGGGCTGGAGAAGCCGACCCGCGCGGCCGGTACCGAGCCGCTCTGGTCCACCAGCACCGACGAACTCCTGACGGCCGCCCGACAACGGCTGCGCCGGGCCGAACAGGCCACCCCCCGGGACGAGTCGCTGATCCGTGAACTGCGCGACACCGTCGCCGCACTGGAGAAGAGACTGGTCGGCACCACCGGCGCCGGGCCGTTCCCGCTGCGGGCGCTGTTCACGGACCGCCGCACCGCCCGCTCTCGGCCGATCTCGCTGTTCGTCGGCCCCGCGCCGAACCCGGCGGGCCCGGGCCACACCTGGCTGCTGATCGACGTGACCTACCCCGCCTTCCACCGGACCTACCGGGGCACCGGGCCCACCGCCGAGGCGGCGCTGCGGGCCGCCTTCGAGGACGCCCGGACCTCCTTCCGCGGCAGTTACCCGCCCGGCCGGATCCTGGCCCGGATCGAGTGGCCCGGGATGGAAGGGCTGCAACTGAAGCCCTTCGACTTCGCCACGGACACCGAGAGTTGGCAACGCACCGCCTGGGAGTGGCTGTCCGTGGTCGCGACCGGGCTGGCCGTCGCGGGCACCGCGCTCGCGCTGGCCTTCCCGGTGACCTCGCCGGTGGTCGGCGCGATCGTGCTCGCCGGAGCGCTGACCGGCGGGGTGCTCAGCGCGGTCAGCCTGGCCGAGCGGCTGCACCACGACGCCTTCGAGTGGAACCGGGAGACCGCGGTCGACCTGGTGGCCATCGCCACCGCCTTCACCTCGGCGGGCGGGGCGGTCGCCCGCGGGGCCACGGCCGGCACCGGCCGGGCCATCGCCGCCGGGGCGCCGCTGACCATCGAGACCACGGCCCGGCTGGCCGGGATCCTCAGGTTCCAGCGCGCCGTGCTCTACGTCGACCTGGGCGCCCACCTCTCCGACGCCGTCCTGCTGTCCCACGACACCTACCTGCAACTGCGGGAAGTCGACGCCGCGATGTCCGACGCCGCGCTCGCCCGCCTGCAGCAGGAGTACGGCAACGAGGAGGGCCGCCGCCGGTTCGAGGCCGAGCGCTTCACCCGGATCCTCGGGGTGCTGGCGCGCGCCGCCGTCAACGGGCTGCTGACCCTCGTGTCGGTCCGCGGCACCGCCAAGGCCATCGCGGCCGGTCGCTCCGTGCGGCTCGCCGCCGAGCGCGGCAGGACGGTCCTCCAGGAGTTCCCCGAAGCGGACTTCCTGAAGGACCAGGACGGCTTCCGGCGGCACCAGACCGACGAGGTGGCCCGGCGGCTCGGGCTGACCACCGATCCCGTCGGCGCCGCGTCGGCACAGGCCCTGTCCGTACGAGCGGCCTGGGGGATCAACAAGGCCCTCGCCGCCCTCAGCGAGGACCGGCGGGCGCTCGTGCTCGCCACCATGCGCCCCGGAGGTGCCGACCTCAAGGCGCTGCGGTTATTTCTCACCGACGGCGGCAGCCTCACCGAACTGGCGGCCTTCCTGGAGACCCAGCCCGTCTGGCTGCGCAACCGCATCACCACCTTCGGCACCCTGCAGACCCGGGCCGCGGCCTTCGACCGCCTCAGCACCACCGTGCCCGACATCGCGGCGTTCCGCTGGGACCAGGAGAACCTGACCGATCACTTCGGCCGCCACGTCCTGGGGCGCGCCGGCTACCCGGAGGAGGCCTGGAAATGGGCGGAGCGCCTGGGGATCGCCCGGGCCTACGGCTTCGACCGGATGCGGTACCAGTCGCTCCTCCAGTCGACGGCGGCGGCCGACGGAAGGCTGCGCTGGGAGATCACCGAGCGGTTCCGCCAGGCCTACGGCGACTACGTGCACCACGTCATGACCCGGACCGCGGTGTTCGGCCGGACCGGCAAGGGCGCGGAGCTCGTCGGTTCGGACGGTGAACTGTTCTGGGCGGCCGCACCGACCGGCCTGATCTCCACGGGGTACTTCCCGGACAACCCGACGACCTGGCCGCCCTCGTCGGACGAGCTGGTGCGCAAGCTGAGTTCGGCGCTGTCCCAGGGGCAGTCGGTCGTGCAGCTGTACCGGCTCCCGCGTTGACCGGTACCCGCGTGGGGTGTCCGGCGCGGATTGCAGGCGTGGTCGGGGGCGCCCATCCTGGAGGTGCGGGCGCGCCGCCGGACAGCACACCACGGATCGGGAGTCAGCTGTGGGCGTTCTCAATCAAGGCCGTCGTCGCTCGGACCGAGTCGTCGACGCGCACGCGCCGGCCGGCCCGACGGTCGCGGGCAGCGGACCGGCGGGCCCCACGATGTCGGCCGCCGTCGAGACGATCGCCGTCGGCGGCGAGCTGGGCGCAGTGGCGGTCGCCCCGGACGGCCGCCGGCTCTACGTCGCCGGTGGCGCCGGGAAGTTGATCGCCGTCATCGAGCGGACCGGCGGCCCCGGGGCGGAAAGCCCCTTACCCGTCGGTGCGAGGCCGAGCGGGGTCGCGGTGGCCTCCGACGGCCGCCAGGCGTACGTGGCGAACACCGGCGACAACACGGTGTCGGTGATCGACACGGCCACCGACCAGGTGGTCGGGGCCGTCAAGGTCGGCGGCGGCCCACGCGCGGTGGCCCTGTCCCCGGACGGGGGCCGGGCCTGCACGGCGGACTCCGCCTCGAACACCGTGTCGGTGATCGACACCGCCACGAAGCAGGTGACCGCCACCATTCCCGTCGGAGCCGGTCCCACCGGCGTGGTGATGGCCCCGGACGGCCGTCGCGCCTACGTGGCCGACGGCGCTGCGACCAGCGTGTCGGTGATCGACACCACGGCTGGGCAGGTGACCGCCACCATGACCCTGGGCGCCGGCCCGCGCGGACTCGCCCTCTCCCCGGACGGACGCCGACTGCTCGTCACCACCCCCGACACGGACGCGGTTTCGCTGATCGACACCGGCAGCAACGAGGTGACCGCCACCGTCACCGTCGGTTCCAATCCCGCCGCGGTGGCCTTCACGCCGGACGGGAACCACGCCTACGTCACCCTCGCCGGTGCCGACAGCGTCAAGGTGATCGACACGACCGTTGACCAGGTGACCGCGACCATCGGGGTCGGCGCCATCCCCGTCGGAGTGGCGATCACCCCCGACGGGCGCCACGCGTACGTCGCCGACGGCGGATCCGACACCGTGTCGGTGATCGACACCGGCACCGGCCGGGTGACCGACACCGTCACCGTCGACAAGGGCCCCGTCGGGGTTGCCGTCACCCCCGACGGCAACCGGGTGTACGTCACCAACGGCGGCGCGGACACGCTGTCCGTCATCGGCGACACCACCGCCCACCAGGTGACCGGCACGATCGGCACCGGCAGGTTCGCCTGGGGAGTGGCGATCGCGCCGGACGGCCGCCACGCCTACGCCACGGAGGCGGGTTCGAACACCGTGTCGGTGATCGACACGACGACGAGCGAGGTCACGGCAATCGCCGTCGACGGTGCCCCGCTGGGTGTGGCGGTGACACCCGACGGCCGGCACGTGTACGCCACCGGCTCGAAGACGTCGCTGATCGACACCGGCACCGCCCAGGTGACCGCCACCATCGCCGTCGGCGACCGGGCCCTCAGTTGGGTGGCGGTGTCACCGGACGGCCGCCACGCGTACGTCACCGGCTCGGCGTCGGGCACGGTGTCGGTGATCGACACCGGGACCGGCCAGGTGACCGCCACCATCGCCGTCGGCGCCGAACCCGCCGCGGTGGCGGTGACACCGGACGGCCGCCACGCCTACGTCGCCGACTCCGACTCGGACACCGTGTCGGTGATCGACACCGGCACCCACCGGGTGACCGCCACCATCGCCGTCGGCCACCGCCCCGTCGGAGTGGCGCTGACCCCGGACGGCCGCCACGCCTACGTCGCCCACGTCGGCTCGCAGACCGTCTCGGCGGTGGACACCAGCACGAACCTGGTCACCGGCAGCGTCGCCGTCGGCGCCGACCCCTGGGAGGTGGCCGTCTCCCCGGACGGCCGCTACGCGTACGTCAGCCACAGTGACTCGGGCACCGTGTCGGTGATCCGCACCAGCCCGTCCTGACGGCACCGGCCGGTGGCGCACGTGAGACGGAGGAGTGGGCGCCGCCGGACAGCACCCGACAGATCGATGGATCAGGAGACCGCCGTGGACGTTCAATTCCCGCGCTGTCAGCGTGCCGTGAGCACCCCCGCGGGCGGCCCCGCCCTTGACGATGCGCAGGCGGCCGGTCCATCCCCGGCGGTCGTGGCGACCCTCGCCGTTCCCATGGGCGGACAACCCAACGGGTCGGTCGTGCTCCCGGACGGGCGTGTCTACGTCGCGTGTGGCGTCAAGGACACCGTCACCGTGCTCCGCGGCACCGGCGGGCTCGGAGCAGGTGACCCGGTTCCGGTCGGTGCGAATCCCGAAGGGGTTGCCGCGAGTTCGGACGGCCGTCGGGTCTACGTGGCGAACTCGGGTGGGAACTCGGTGTCGGTGATCGACACGGCCAGTGGCCAGGTGTCGGGATCGATCACCGTGGGTGCCGGGCCGCGAGGGGTCGCGGTGTCCCCGGACGGTGGCCGCGTCTACGTGGCGAACTCGGGTGGGAACTCGGTGTCGGTGATCGACACGGCCAGTGGCCAGGTGTCGGGATCGATCACCGTGGGTGCCGGGCCGCGA